>NZ_JAWOTE010000027.1:0-56018 GCF_033338695.1 Vibrio sp. Vb1166
TAACGGCTACTTTCATGTAGTTCTCCTTGAGAGTATTTCTCTTATAAACGTATTCGTAGGGTAGTTTGTAACCAACTTAAATAAAGCTATCGGAATCACAACTTGATTACAATCAATTAACGCTAGCTTTGCGACCTCGCGCAACTCGCTGTTACCGTGCTACAAATGGGGCTTGGATTATTCTTTTATTCTGTTGAAATGACAAGGAATTCAAGAAAACAGATACAGCCCTACTTCAGCGCGCTAAAGAATTCTATGTGGTATATAGTTTACAGTGACGCATCTAACATAATCCTGGGACTCTTTGGCACCGCCTGAATATATATGCGAGAATATGCAAAATTGCTGACCCGTAATAAGAGATTTGTAATGACTATGCGCAATTCAGAAAAACAAGACAACTTAGTTCGCGCCTTTAAAGCCCTGTTAAAAGAAGAAAGCTTTGGCTCACAGGGCGAGATTGTTGACGCACTCAAACAGCAAGGGTTTGAGAGTATCAACCAATCTAAAGTCTCACGTATGCTGACTAAATTTGGCGCCGTCCGTACGCGCAATGCAAAAATGGAAATGGTTTACTGTCTTCCTGCTGAGCTAGGTGTCCCAACAGTCAGCAGCTCTCTGCGTGAACTGGTACTAGACATCGATCGTAATGCAGCGTTAGTGGTAATTCACACCGGCCCAGGTGCAGCACAGTTGATTGCTCGCTTGCTTGATTCACTCGGTAAATCCGAAGGTATTCTTGGCGTTGTCGCAGGTGACGATACCATTTTCATTACGCCAACCATGGCAATTACGACTGAGCAACTCTTCAAATCAGTGTGCGAGCTGTTCGAATATACTGGTTAAGTTCTATAAAGCTTCAATCAGCTAACTCATTGTGGGTTATAAAAGAAGTCTCATTTTGTAGCCCATAATTTATGTAAATTTTTTGCTTACTCCGCTCATTATTTGACCACCCATTTTGTGATTAACATCACGCAATTGATCTTTTTCATTTCAGTCACTAAACGTCAATTAAGTAATTGTTATAAAAAGAATTAAATCACAAATTGAATCCTATCCCCTGATACAAAATTCAGACTTATCAACTATAACATTTAACAATTGGATAATTTTCTGCCAAATTTTTGTTATGATTCGCTCGCTTTTTCAAACGATTGGATTGAAAAAGGTGCCGTTTCCAAATAGGAAACTCCAGAAGTGATTTATGGTTATTTCCGGGTAAATAATGAATATAAGGAAGGGAAATTCATGGCATTTAACAAACTTCTCAAAGTAGGCGCTATCGCTGCAGCCGTAATGGGCGCAGGCGCAGTTAACGCTCAAGAGTTTATTACCATCGGTACTGGCTCTGTGACAGGTGTTTACTACCCAACTGGTGGTGCTATCTGTAAGTTGGTAAATAAAGGTCGTAAAGACCACAACATCCGTTGTTCAGTAGAATCGACTGGTGGCTCAATTTACAACGTTAACACTATCCGTGCAGGCGAATTAGATTTTGGTATCGTGCAATCGGATTGGCAGTACCACGGCTACAACGGTACGAGCAAGTTTGAAGAACAAGGCCCGTACAAGAAGCTACGCGCAATGTTCTCTCTTCATACAGAACCTTTCAACATCATTGCGCGTGCAGATTCAGGTATTGAAAACGTTGAAGACCTGAAAGGTAAGCGCGTAAACATCGGTAACCCAGGCTCTGGTGACCGTGCAACGATGGGCGTTGTCATGGAAGCGATGGGTTGGACAAACGACAGCTTCAAATTGGCGTCTGAGCTAAAAGGCTCTGAACGCTCTCAGGCACTTTGTGATAACAAAATTGACGCCTTCATCTACATGGTCGGCCACCCGAACGGTTCAATCAAAGAAGCAACCACATCATGTGATGCGAAGCTAGTTTCAGCAACAGGCCCTAAAATCGATAAAATTGTTGCCGACAACCCATACTACGCCTTTAGCTCAGTACCGGCTGGTATGTACCGCGGTACAGACAAAGACGTAAACAGCTTTGGTGTTGCAGCAACAATGGTAACGACCTCTGATGTTTCAGACGATGTCGCTTACAACGTGGCAAAAGCTGTGTTTGAAAACTTTGATACCTTCAAACGTCTACACCCTGCATTCGCAAACTTGAAGAAAGAAGACATGGTGAAAGCTGGTCTTTCTATTCCTCTTCACCCAGGTGCAGAAAAATACTACAAAGAAATGGGTCTAATTAAGTAATTTCCTCAGACTCTACATACAGGCAGGAAAGAATATTTTCTGCCTGTTTGAGCATACAGGTTGTAGCACGTTCTAACTGTATGCTTCATTCGCCAGTTTTCTTCTGAAAACTGCGAGCTCATACCCAAGAAAACTTAAACGCCGCCTAACAGAGTATCCAACAATCAACACTTTGAGTTCAGGCAGCAAAATACTCGAAAGCAAACTTCGCTCCATTCACTACACTGATAGAGGCGAAGTGTGGTTCTCGATAAAAATCAGACAGGACCATCAATAATAAGGAAAAAGTACATGGCGACGAATCAAGCTCCGTCACAAGATGTGCAAGAAATGGTGGCTCAGGCAGACACAGGTGCACGTAGCCCTTCGGGAATGCAAGGACGAATCCTTTGGTTTGTTCCTCTGTGTTGGTCACTATTTCAATTATGGTACGCATCCCCGTTACCATTTATTTTCAATTTTGGCGTACTGAACGACACGGAAGCGCGATCTATCCACCTTACTTTCGCGATCTTTTTGGCTTTCACTGCTTATCCAGCGATGAAGAATTCTCCTCGCGATCATATCCCTCTTGTTGATTGGATACTCGCGTTGGCTGGCAGCTTTTCAGCAGCCTATATATACCTTTTTTATACTGAGCTAGCAGGACGCTCAGGCGCACCGACAACAGTTGATATCGTTGTTGCTGTGATCGGTATGCTCCTCCTTTTAGAAGCAACACGCCGAGCACTTGGTCCACCATTAATGGTCGTGGCTGCTGTTTTCCTTACTTACACCTTTGCAGGCCCTTACATGCCTGACGTTATCGCGCACAAAGGGGCAAGCTTGAACAAGGCCATGTCTCACTTGTGGCTAACAACTGAAGGCGTATTTGGAGTTGCGCTAGGTGTTTCTACCTCTTTTGTCTTCTTGTTTGTATTGTTTGGAGCAATGCTGGAACGCGCTGGTGCCGGTGCTTACTTCATTAAAGTTGCCTTCTCGTTGCTTGGCCATATGAAAGGTGGTCCAGCTAAAGCGGCCGTTGTTGCATCAGGTTTATCTGGTCTGGTTTCTGGTTCTTCAATCGCAAACGTAGTAACAACTGGCACCTTTACCATTCCACTGATGAAGCGTGTTGGCTTTCCCGGCACAAAAGCGGGTGCGGTAGAGGTAGCGGCTTCAACCAATGGTCAGTTAACACCGCCAATCATGGGTGCAGCAGCATTTTTGATGGTGGAATACGTCGGTATCTCCTACGTTGAGGTGATTAAAGCCGCCCTACTTCCAGCGCTAATCTCTTATATTGCTTTAATTTACATTGTTCACCTTGAAGCGTGTAAAGCAGGCATGACAGGGCTTCCTCGTCGCCACAACCCAACACTAGTACAAAGTCTGCTGTCCTTTACTGGCACAATCTTAGGATTGTGTGTGATCAGCGCATTGGTTTACTACGGAGTGGGTTGGACAAAGGACGTCTTTGGTGATGCCGCGACACCAATTGTTACCGTCGCACTATTAATCGCGTACGTTGGGTTGGTGAAAGTCTCAGCAAATCACGTGCAAGATGGCGCAATTGAGATTGATGCAGAATTAACAGAAGTACCTGATCCTGGCCCAACCGTTAAGTCAGGCTTGCACTACCTACTCCCTATCGTCGTATTGGTTTGGTGTTTGACTGTCGAACGTTTCTCACCTGGCCTTTCGGCATTCTGGGCAACGGTGTTCATGATTTTCATTTTGCTTACTCAACGTCCGTTGATTGCACTGCTGTCAAAGCAAGGTGACATGCTTCAGCAAACCAAAGATGGCTTTGTCGATCTTGCCGAGAGCTTAGTTTCTGGTGCGCGTAATATGATTGGTATCGGCGTTGCAACCGCGGCAGCGGGCACCGTTGTTGGTGTTGTTACACTAACGGGTATCGGCCTAGTGATGACCGACTTCGTCGAGTTTATCTCTGGTGGCAGTATCATTCTTATGCTGCTGTTTACCGCCATCATTAGCTTGGTTCTGGGGATGGGTCTGCCAACAACGGCGAACTACATCGTGGTCTCTACGCTAATGGCGCCGGTTATTGTTACGCTCGGCGCGGCGCATGGCTTGATTATTCCGTTGATAGCGGTGCACTTATTCGTTTTCTACTTTGGTATTTTGGCCGACGATACCCCACCTGTAGGTCTTGCAGCTTTTGCAGCAGCCGCAATTGCGAAATCAGATCCAATTCGTACCGGTATCCAAGGTTTTACTTACGATATTCGAACCGCTATTTTGCCGTTCATGTTTGTGTTCAATACCCAGCTATTGTTAATGGGGATCGACTCTTGGTGGCATTTGGCGCTCACGGTCATCTCATCGATCATTGCAATGCTGATATTCTCTGCGGCAACTCAAGGGTGGTGGTTCACGCGTAACAAGTGGTGGGAAACAGTCCTATTATTAGTACTGACGTTTTCGTTTTTCCGTCCAGGTTTTTGGTGGGACATGCTGTACCCAGCGAAAGTTCTTTCTCCTGGCGTTGAGGTAGCTCAAATCACGGAAACACTAAATGTAGGAGAATCATTGGAGTTACGTGTTGCCGGTGAAAACCTTGAGGGCGACTACATTGAGAAAACGGTTCGTCTTCCATTCGAAGACAGTGCGACAACAGCAGACGCACGTATTTCATCTATGGGTCTGATGCTGACCGAAAGTGACAACAAAATGATTGTCGATATGGTTGAATTTGGTAGTCCAGCAGAGTCCGCAGGTATCGACTTTGATTGGGAAATCAAGTGGGTTATCCAGGATGCAGACCGTCCGATGAAAGAGTGGGTGTTTGTACCATGCTTAATGATTTTGCTGGTGCTTGCAATGAACCAAAAACGTCGTGCTCGTAAGGAACAATTGAGCGCATAACCGATTTGGCCCCGAGGATAAAGGGGCCTTAATGAGAGACATTGAATGTACAAACAAATTCTTGTTCCGGTTGATCTAAATGACCAAGGCTTTTCAGACCGAGCGGTTGAACTAGCGGTTTGGCAGGCAAAGCAAGCAAATGCTCAAATCCATCTTCTGACGGTACTACCTGGTATTCACATGTCGATGGTTGCCACATACTTTCCGAAAGATGCTGCGGCCAAAATGAAGCAAGACGTGAAGCAGCAACTAAAAACTTTCGCTAATGAGCATATTGCTGAAGATGTGGTTTACCAAGTGCATGTTGCTGAAGGCAAGGCCTACGCGACCATTCTTGATTATGCAGAACGTTTAGGCGCAGATCTCATCATTATGCCAAGTCACAAGCGCTCTAAAATCAATAAAGTAATGCTTGGCTCTGTCGCGAGTAAGGTTGTGGAATATTCTCCAATCAATGTGATGGTCGTAAAACCGCAAGGCTAAGTAAATACAGAAACGAAAAAGGACGCTAACATTAGCGTCCTTTTTATATTAAACAAGTAAGGGTTATGCCATCACTGGGTAATCGGTATAACCTTCTGCTCCCCCCAAATAAAAGTGTTCTGGTTTCGCCTCATTAAGAGGTGCATTTTTCTTAAATCGCTCAACTAAATCTGGGTTTGCGATAAAGGGAACGCCAAATGCGACCACATCAACTTTGTTTTCTGCAATTGCTGTTGCCGCTTCTTGTGCACTGTAGCCCACGTTCGCCATTAAGTGACCTTTATAGTTTTCGCGTGCTGGCTTGAGAACATCTGCTTTTTGTACGCCTTTCAGATCCGCACGCATCACGTGCCAATAAGCAAGATCGAAAGAATTAAGTTGCTCTGCTAAGTAACGCATCAAGCCAACTGGATCACTGTCTTTCATGTCATTAAATCCATTTAGCGGAGATGTGCGCAGACCGACTCTT
This sequence comes from Vibrio sp. Vb1166, assembly GCF_033338695.1. Lineage (NCBI taxonomy): Bacteria > Pseudomonadati > Pseudomonadota > Gammaproteobacteria > Vibrionales > Vibrionaceae > Vibrio > Vibrio sp. Vb1166. The sequence goes on from NZ_JAWOTE010000027.1 coordinate 6,044, forward strand.
CCAGGTCCCCACACCTCAACGACTTCTTTCACTATCTCAAGTAAAAATCGAGCACGATTTTCAACCGAGCCACCGTATTCATCGGTACGTAAATTTGAACCGTCACGAAGGAAGTTATCAATAAGATAACCATTGGCGCCATGTATCTCGACCCCATCAAAGCCGGCTTTCTTGGCGTTTTCTGCACCTTGTTTAAACGCCGCAACAATGGAAGCTATCTCATCAACTTCGAGTGCTCGTGGTACCGTATATGCTTGCTTACCCGAAGGGGTATGGACTAATTCATCACGAATGGACAATGCGCTCGCCGCTACAGGTGTTTTGCCTTCATTCAAATCAGGATGACAAGCTCGTCCCGCATGCCAAATTTGCAGTACAATCTTACCGCCTCTCTCATGAACCGCATCCGTTACCTTTTTCCAAGCTACGATTTGCTCTTCGTTGTAAATGCCCGGCTCTGCCATAAAAGCAGACGTACCTTCCATCACCATGGTGCATTCAGCAATGATAAGTCCGGCACTCGCACGTTGAGCGTAGTATTCAACCATAAGGTCATTAGGAATATGGTCTGCGCCAGCACGAGCTCTCGTTAAAGGCGCCATAATAGCACGGTTATCTAATGATAATTGACCGAGTTCGATAGGAGAAAATAAGTCTACAGAGTTGGACATGTTGTTTACCTCAAATGACAATAACTTGATGGCTAAGGATGAGGTGCCAGACTATAATCAGATTAATATTGAAACAATATGGATAATTGAAAGTGATTGTTCGCAATTTAGAAACAATTGACTTTAGAACGCTTTCTATCTTTGTCACAAGCTGTCGACTACTGAGCTTAACCAAGTGCGCGCTGGAGTTAAACCTACCGAAATCTACTGTTAGTAAAGCCATAACCAAACTCGAACAACACTTTGAAGCCAAACTCCTAGAGCGCACAACCCGAAAGTTAGTGATCACCGAAGCTGGCCAAATGGTTTTAGAGCGTGCTGCAAGCTTAGTTGAGGAATTCCACTCAATTGGCCATGACGTACAGGAGATGGAACAACAGATCCAAGGCCGGCTGCGTATTTCCGCGCCACCAGCGTTGGATGCGTATATGGCGGAACACATCTTTTTGCCATTTTTAAAACAATGGCCAAAAGTACAAATTGCGTTAGAAGCATCGAACGATTTTGTTGATCTGTTTTCACACGGCTTTGATATGGCAATTCGAGTCGGTCAGATAGTGGATGATCGATTGATCGCAAAAAAATTAGGCTATACCACTCGAGTCCTGGCTGCTAGCCCTGAGTATTTAGCTGAGTTCGGCGTACCTGAAACGCCAGAAGACCTGACAAAACACAACTGTTTGAGGTATCAATATGTTTCAGAAATAGGGCCTTGGACGCTGATCTCACACGATAATACCGTCAATGTTTCAATAACCAGTAACTTCTCAAGTACAACTGTAGAAGCAATATTGAAAGGCGCACTTAAAGGACTAGGCATCGCTAACTTACCTGTGCAGAACATGACGCAAGAGCTAGAAAGTGGCACCTTAGTCAGAGTGTTACCGCAATGGCACACGGTACCAATGCCTATTTATTTAGTCTATCGTCCTGGAGCAAACCGCCCACGGCGTGTACAAGCAATGATTGACCATATCATGAGCTTAAGATCTCAATTTGAATTTGGACCTCGGCATGGTTTGTGTTGCGGAGAAGCATAACCTAGCAACTATCAGGCACTAGCATGCTGCTCGGATAAATGCCGCAAGCTTCTCACTAGCATGCTGTTCACTCAATGCAGACATATCACCCGCGGCTTCCACTTTACCATCTGCCACAAACACAAAGTGGCTGGCAATCGCTTTGGCATCGCTTAAATGGTGCGTGACCATCAATACGGTTATTCCCCGCTCTGCTGCGAGTTTTTTTACCAAGCTCAGCATCTCTTCACGCAACACCGGATCAAGCGCCGAGAACGGCTCATCCAATAGCCACATGGGATGAGGCTGAACAAAACAACGCGCTAAGGCAACACGTTGACGCTGGCCACCAGAAAGATGCTCTGGCAAACGGTCGAGGTACTCTGCAACACCAACTTGCTGCGCAGCTTGTTCAATCTGACGATTTTGGTCCACCGTGAGCTTTAGCCCCGGGTGTAAGCCCAAACCGATGTTGTCACGCACCGATAAGTGAGCAAACAAATTGTGCTCTTGGAACAACATAGAGAACGGACGCAGATAAGGCTCTTTACGCACAATGGACTCACCATCAACACAAATATCACCACGGTCAGGATGGATGAATCCTGCCACCAACGCCAGCAAGGTTGACTTCCCTGCCCCACTTGGTCCCATCAGCGATACAATCTGTCCTTGCTCAATCGTTAAGTCAAAACGAAACAGTTCACGTTGGTAGGTGTACTGCACATCATCCAACACTAACATTACGCTCTCTCCTTCGTTTTCAATACTTTCTCAATCAAGGCAAAACAGCCCACACTCAACAACAATAGGGTCACCGATACCACCGCAGCTGCGTCCATCTGATAACTGCCAAGCAACTGGAACAAATACAGAGGTAAGGTACGAAACTCTTGTCCACCAAACAGTGCGATGGCACTTAAATCCCCTATTGCAAACATAAAGCTGATCGCAAACGCATGTGCAAACGGCTTGCGTAGCGCCTGCCACTCCACCACTTTAAACCGTTGCCAGCCACGCATGCCTAAGCTGGCACATACATACTGATACTGTTGTTCAATGTGCAGCATTGGCTGCGCTAGCGTTTTGATCACGTAAGGCAAAGCCATCAAACCGTTCACCAAAATCACGACAAAAAATGCCAAGCTAAAAACATCGGTAAATGCGCGCAGTAGTAAGAATAAACCGGTGCTAATCACCAGACCTGGAGTCACCAAAATAATGGTGCCGATTAACTCAATCTGATCGGCTCGCGTGTTTTTGTACTGCAACCGCCAACGGCGACTGGTCAATAGTATGGACACCCCTGCAGCGACCGCAAGCGCGCTAGCGACACAGGCGACTTTGAGGGAGTTCAATAGCGCAGACCAAAAACGCTCATCGGTTAATACTGTCCAAACTTGTTGGTTGATGCCACTCAGTAACACCATCAATAACGGCGGTATTACCAGTAAAAAGGCACCTATGATCCAAAAGCTATCCCAAGCTTTTGACCACCCATGATCCTTCGTTAAATATTGCTGTACCGATGTGCTTCCAGCACTGATAGAAACAGGCCTTGTTAACTTCTGCACTCCAATAGAAAGCAGTCCACATAACAGCATCTGCCACAGCGCCAATAACGCCCCAGCTTGTAAATCAAAATCAAACTTAATCGCTTGGTAAATGGCCAATTCAATGGTGGTGGATTTTGGCCCGCCCCCCAACGCCATTACAGTGGCAAAACTGGTAAAGCACAACATAAACACCAACCCACAAACGTGGGGAAGCTGCTGCCTTAAACGCGGCCATTCTACCCAGCGAAACTTATCCCAATGGCTCATCCCAAGATGCGCGCAAAGCTTATGCTGCTCGGCAGGAATAGACTCCAAGGCTTGCAGAAGCAATCGTGCCGCGTAAGGTAAATTAAAGAACACATGGGCGAGTAAAATACCGTTCAAACCGTAAATAGAGAATGGCAGTTTAGTATCGAAACTTTGCAACCACTGCGCCAACAAACCACTGTTGCCATAAATCGCTAACAACCCAAAAACACCAACCAAAACCGGTAAAACCAGTGTCGATGCAAACAGCTTAAGCAGTAATGATTTACCAATAAATTGGCGACGCGAAAGTGCGTGCGCTACTGGAATGGCAAAGCCAACACTGAGCAATGTGGAAAGAAACGCTTGGTAGAAACTGAACTTGGTGACATGTTGATAGTACGGGTCGCCCCATACCACAGACACATCAAGTGAAGGGGCTTGAACAATCAAAGCACCTAGGGCAGAAATAACAAAGGTCGCGATGATCATCGCGACCCCTAAACCTATTTTTGGAACAGAATTCAAAGGTAAAACCTATCTCATTCAGATGAGGATGGAAACGTCAGCTAAAACGTCAATGCGCTTTGCCATTCGCGAATCCAAGACTTACGCATTTTTGCCACTTCATCAGCACTAAAGCTCAACGACTTGCTTGGAACACTCAAAGTTTCAAAACCTTTAGGTAACTCAACGTCAGTGACTGGGTACATCCAGTTACCCGTTGGCATCGCCGATTGGAACTCATCACTTAAAATGAAACTCATAAATTGATCAGCAAGTTCTGAATTTTTTGCCCCTTTCACTTTGGCGGCTACTTCAACTTGCATGTAGTGGCCTTCAGCAAAATTCGCCGTAGCAAACTTCGAATCGTTTTCCGCAATTAAGTGGTACGCAGGTGAAGTGGTGTAAGAAAGCACTAAATCGGACTCACCATTGAGGAACATAGAATACGCCTCAGACCAACCTTTCGTGACCGTTACGGTTTTGCTCGCTAGCTTCTGCCACGCTTGCGTCACATCGTCGCCATAAATAGATTTCATCCATAGCATTAAGCCTTGGCCCGGCGTTGAAGTCCGCGGATCTTGGTAAATCACTTTCAGATCGTCGCGCGTTTCCACCAGCTCTTTCATGCTTTTCGGCGGATTAGCCAGTTTCTCTTTGTTGTACACAAACGCGAAGTAGCCGTAATCGTACGGTACAAACGTCGTGTCACTCCAACCGTTTGGTAACACTGTGTTAGCCGTATCCACATTGTGCTCGGCAAGCAGATCGGTTTTCTTCGCTTCTGCCATCAGATTGTTATCCAAACCTAATACGATGTCCGCTTTGCTATTACCGCCTTCAAGACGAAGACGATTCAGAATCGACACACCATCGTCCAACGCTACGAAGTTAACGTCACAGCCACATTTTGCTTCAAAAGCTTGCTCGATTTTAGGACCCGGCCCCCAATCTGCGGCAAAAGAGTCGTAGGTATAGATGGTTAATGTGTTTTCAGCGGCAAACGCTGAAGTAGAGGTGATTGCAGCTAGGGCAATCAGATTTAGAGTGGGTTTCACTGCTCGCTCTCCATGAGTATTTCAGAGAAATAAGTTGAGCGGCACAGGGTTTGAGGCGGCTATTAAGGACTTCCAATATCCAGACTCAATTCCTACGCCAGCATTATCTGGTTCAGGTAATACGGGTCCCTAGTTAAACACTTAGGTCTCAGCGCCCCAATGCATTGATTGACTCAATGCTAAATGGGTTTGCTCCCCGATGAGTTGGATGGATTGTAAAGGTATTTGAGTGGTTACACAATCAGCTCACGAGCGCTGGTCATAACCCCAACGAGGCACCAAACCTTGCTCAATACCTAAGTGGTCAAGAATTCTCGCCACCATAAAATCCACTAAGTCTTCAATACTCTTTGGCTGATGATAGAAGCCTGGAGCTGCTGGCATGATGGTGACGCCCATTTGCGACAGTTTGTGCATGTTCTCCAGATGTAGCGTTGAAAATGGTGTTTCGCGAACCACGAGCAACAGCTGCCCGCGCTCTTTCATTACCACATCAGCGGCCCGCTCGATCAAGTTATCTGACATACCATGCGCAATCGCTGCAACGCTTCCCGCAGAACATGGGCAAACCACCATTTGCTTTGGTGCAGCAGAACCAGACGCAACCGGTGAGAACCAGTCATCTTTACCGCAAACGGTGATGTTATCGGGATTGCAGTTCAGGTGCTCTACCAATGCTTGCTGCGCTGCTTCTGGACCACTTGGCAGCTTAAGATTATGCTCGGTTGCCATCACAACACGAGCTGCCGAAGAAATCAGAACGTAGACATGATAATCCGCCGCAACCAAGCATTCTAAAAGACGAAGGCCGTAGGGAGCACCAGAAGCCCCCGTTAATGCCAACGTGATGGCTTTTTTGTGAGAGGGTTGTGTTTTGTTTTGCATATCAATCAGGCTTTTTGTTTTAACTGCTCAAGAAGTTTTCCGTGAATACCACCGAAGCCACCATTACTCATGACTAGAATTTGGTCACCTGCTCGCGCACGTTCGACGATCTTGGCTACAAAGTTATCTATATCCGCATCGACAAACGCTGGCTGTTTGCATTGGTCGGCAATGTCTTGCACAGACCACTCGATATTATCTGGCTGGAACAAGAAGACTTCATCTGCACTGTGTAGTGACTCTGCAAGTGTGTTTTTGTGTACACCACGCTTCATGGTGGCAGAACGCGGCTCTAACACAGCAAGGATGCGTTTTTCACCTACCTTGTTACGCAAACCACCGACAGTAAGTTCAATTGCCGTTGGGTGATGCGCAAAATCATCGTAAACCGTCACACCTTGTTCTTCACCTTTCAGCTCTAAACGGCGCTTGGTATTGATGAAACGCCCTAATGCCTGGCAAGCAAGATCCGGAGTGACTCCAACATGTCGTGCAGCAGCGATTGCCATCAGCGCATTATCCACATTGTGGTCACCCACCAAATTCCATTCGACGGTACCAACCTTCTCACCTTGCAACGCAACGTCAAATTTTGAGCCATCAAGCACTAATTTGTGCGCTTGCCAGTCGCCATCAACACCTGAAAACTGTTTTTCAGTCCAGCAACCACGCTCTAATACATCCGCTAACGCTTGATCCTGCCTCGGCGCTAAGATCAATCCATTGCCCGGTACAGTTCGCACTAAATGATGGAATTGGCGTTTGATCGCTTCTAGATCATCGAAGATGTCGGCATGATCAAACTCAAGATTGTTCATGATTAAAGTGCGAGGATGGTAATGCACAAACTTAGAACGCTTATCGAAAAAAGCACTGTCATATTCGTCCGCTTCAACGACAAAAAACATACTTTCACCCAAACGAGCAGACACTCCGAAGTTACCGAGTACCCCACCGACTAAGAAACCCGGTTGATAACCACAATCTTCAAGTATCCAAGCAAGCATGCTCGACGTGGTCGTTTTCCCATGTGTACCCGATACCGCCAATACCCAACGATCATGCAGCAAAAACTCGTTGAGCCACTGCGGGCCAGAGGTGTAACGCATGTTAGTGTTGAGCACATGCTCGACACAAGGGTTACCACGGCTCATCGCATTACCAATCACCACAAGATCTGGTTGAGGGTCGAGTTGAGACGGGTCAAAGCCTTCAATAATTTCAATACCTTGAGACTCAAGCAGTGTGCTCATTGGCGGATAAACGTTGGCATCAGAACCAGTGACTTTATGTCCTAATTGGCGCGCTAGAATCGCTGCGCCGCCCATAAATGTGCCACAGATACCCAAGATATGAATGTGCATAAACTAAACCTTGTAATGCGTTTTTTAATGCTTTCATTATCGCGATTACCGCCTGAAAAGCGAGTGACTTTAGCCTTCTTCTTGCAGTCCCTTTCACAAATATGACAAGGTTGAACACAGACTGTACAACCTCTTGCTTACTGATGAATCCCTCAAATAAGTCTACAAATAAATTGAGATCTCAAACAGTTACTTCATTACCATTAAAAAGATCTGCGACTTAAACTTACATCCAGCGCAATCGTTTAACATCCATAAAGAGATGCTCACTTGCGCACTACCCCCAATGAAATGAAAATGTAAGGATTAACCATGTCAGGACTGCGCACCCTAGGCGAGTTCATTGTCGAAAAACAAGCGGATTTCCCCCACGCTAGCGGTGATCTATCATCCCTTTTAGCCTCCATTCGTTTAGCTGCAAAAATCGTTAACCGCGAAATCAACGCAGCGGGTCTCGGTGATATCACTGGTGCTGTAGGCACGGAAAATGTCCAAGGTGAAGATCAGCAAAAGCTCGATGTTTACGCGAACGATAAGTTCAAAGCCGCGCTTGAAGCTCGTGATCAAGTGTGTGGCGTTGCCAGTGAAGAAGAAGACGAAGCAGTTGCGTTCAATAAAGAACTCAACCAAAACGCCAAATATGTAGTACTGATGGACCCACTTGATGGTTCTTCTAACATCGATGTGAACGTCTCTGTTGGTACTATCTTCTCGATTTACCGTCGTGTTTCTCCAATCGGTACCCCACCAACTGAAGAAGACTTCCTACAACCTGGTCACAAACAAGTGGCTGCGGGCTACGTAATTTACGGCTCCTCCACCATGTTGGTATACACAACTGGTAACGGTGTAAACGGCTTTACTTACGACCCATCTATCGGCAGCTTCTGTCTTTCTCATGAAAACATGATGATTCCTGATGATGGTAAGATCTACTCCATCAACGAAGGTAATTACATTCGTTTCCCTCAAGGGGTGAAGAAGTACATCAAGTACTGCCAAGAAAACGTGCCAGAAGACGGTCGCCCATACACTTCTCGCTACATTGGCTCGCTGGTTGCTGATTTCCACCGCAACCTACTGAAAGGCGGTATCTACCTTTACCCAAGCACACAAAGCCACCCGCAAGGCAAGCTACGCCTGCTTTACGAATGTAACCCTATGGCATTCCTCATTGAGCAAGCTGGCGGCATTGCATCGGACGGTGTGAATCGCATTATGGACATCAAGCCTACTGAGTTGCACCAGCGTGTACCTTTCTTTGTGGGTTCGAAGAACATGGTTCGCAAAGTGGAAGAGTTCCTTGAACTGCACCGCGACGAAGAATAATTTCAGACCTTTGTCCAACGCGGCAGGTGTTTACCTGCCGCGTTTTTGTCGCTAAAGTGAAACGCGAATTTATCATCAGATGAAGCCGCTTTTGTGTGACTCATCGTTAATGAAAAGGAATATTCTAATGAGCTTAAACCATGTACCAGCAGGCAAGTCGCTGCCTGAAGATATCTATGTCGTGATCGAAATTCCTGCAAATGCAGATCCAATCAAGTACGAAGTAGATAAAGACTCTGGTGCTGTATTTGTCGACCGTTTCATGTCTGCACCAATGTTCTACCCATGCAACTATGGCTACGTGAACAATACCCTGTCTCTTGATGGCGACCCAGTCGACGTATTGGTACCAACACCATACCCACTCATGCCAGGTTCAGTCATTCGCTGCCGTCCTGTTGGCGTTTTGAAGATGACAGATGAATCGGGTGAAGATGCAAAAGTGTTTGCGGTTCCCCACTCAAAAATCTCGAAAGAGTACGAGCACATCCAAGATGTGGACGATATCCCAGAACTACTGAAAGCGCAGATCACGCAATTCTTTGAGCGTTACAAAGAGCTTGAAGCAGGCAAATGGGTGAAAGTGGATGGTTGGGCAGATGTTGCTGCCGCCAAAGCTGAAATCCTAGAATCTTACGAGCGAGCTCAGAAAAAATAAGCATCACTGCTGATACAAAATTAAAAAGAGCTGCTCTAGGGCAGCTCTTTTGCTTTCATCTTACCTGTGTCAACTAGATAGGTGCGCCTGCTGAAGACATTCGTCCAGCGTCGTAGTCATGTTGAAAGAAGGGGTCAACATCATCACAAATGCCAAAATACGGACGCCCGATAACACCGAGCATATAAGCACTTTGCTCGCAATACTCTTGCTTGCCTTGCTGGTAACCCGCTTGATAAGCCATTATCAGTTCTGCCGTCGCATGGTTAACATCATCCAGCTTCGCAATTCGCTCCTCAGATAACTCCCGTAATCCATCTAAAGCTGACTGCTTACCAAACACTTGCCAATCGGTCACATTATTCGAAGTCGGTAGTGTTGTTTGTGCGCATGCAGCAAGAAGCAACGCCATTGATCCAATTACGAATGTTTTCATCGTGACTCCTTAGTGTTTAGCTCGTTGCTATTGATAATGTCAGTATAGCTCACACCTTTTGACACCAATCTCCGGAAGCGATTTCTTCGGTTAATTGCTCAGTATCTTGATATAAGTAGATCCAAGCTTGGCCAAACGGCGTAACGATGCTCTCTCGGCGATATTCCACTGGCACATCTTCTAACCTATCTAGCTCGGATAAGGTTTCATCATCAATCAGATACACTTCACCTTGAATCGAGCGTTGCCCATCAGACAACGCTGGATAAGGGCCTAAGTCATACATTGCAAATTGAGCATCCGTTTCATGTAAACCAAGAAACTGCGCCGAGCGCAAATACTGATGGTTGTACTCTCCCTTGCGTAACGTGCCGTAGACAAAAATCAAATGCTGCATAACCACTCCTTAGTCATGACTGTGTATGCTTAGGTTAAAGCACTTTAATCGAACTCAAACTGATAGAGTAGGTCAACGGCGCTATCTACACCAGATACCGCTTCTAAATACAAGTCTTGCATCAATCGGTAACGCACAGTGAACTCACCTAGGGAGTTAAAGATGCCGACACCATATTTCACCTGCAAACCTGGCAGAATATAACCACTCACCGTCACTTGCGAGTCATCGCCCGACCCAGCAGTGTCCAGCTGTAAATCCTGTACGCCAAAGGCTTCACCGATTTCACCAACCACACGCCCACTCTTCGCCAAGCTTAAACCAATTAAGGTAGTCGTCATTGCATTACCACCGGCTTCACCATCAATATCTTGACCACGAAGTAGATAAGAAAGTGCATTGGCTTGGTTCATCGCGGGCTCTGAGAAAATTTCTATACTCGGATCAGATGCTGGGCCCGACACTTGTACCCCCGCAATGACATCATCTTGGGTATTGTCTGGATTACGAATCGCTTTGATAGACAAGTAAGGTTGATCTGGTGGACCATTCATCAGAATCTTACCTTCTTTAATCAATAAGTCCTGACCAAACGAACGATAAGAACCATCGACAACATTCACTTCACCAACGATGAAAGGACCTTTGTCTTTTTGTGTCACGTTTAGGTTCCCTTTCAACCCACCTTTTAAACCAAAAGCGGCAAGTTGGAAGTCATCACCAATTTTAATGTTGATGTTCGTTTCCACATCAAACGGCATCGCAGCCACATCCTCCACTGGCTGCAAGTTTTTATCAAGAATAACGGTATCACTCGATACGCCTACCGCACTTGGTGGAAGCTCTTCGACGACAATTCTGCCCCATGGCAAATTAATATCACCCTCAATTTTCGCAAGCTGAGGAGTCACATCTATTGTCATGTCAGGCTCCACTTTGATTTTTACCATTGGAGGCACATCAACATTGAGCTCTTTAGCAAATACACGCGCTTTAGTGCGCCAGTTCTGTAAGTCCTGCCAGTCGGCATCACCGGTAACGTTCAACTCACCATCCGGGGTTAAAATTCCGGCATCCAAGTCCGCTTGATGGCCTTTAAAGTTGATGACGACCTGCCCTGAGTTTATATCTATCGGTGTGACTTCACCCTGTAGCTTCATTTGGTCAATCAAGAACTGACCGTTCACCTTCGGATGCATAACGTCACCTGATATCGCTAGGTCAGTATTCATGTTTGCTTTAAACAAGCTGTACTCACCAATCAACGGTGCCAAGAAGTCCAAGTGGAACGTAGAGAGTGAAACCTTACCATCAATAGTGGGCTTTTCAGTCGAGACATTCAGTAAAGAAACCTTACCAGACAAGTCACCGTTATCTTTCACATCAAATAGCCACTCGGCATCAAGCTTGTCTTTCGCTAATGCTGCTTTAAAGTTGAAGCTTTCCCAACCGACTTTAATTGGCTGTTCAAGCGCTTGTTCAACTTGGCCTTTTGGCATATTGACACTTAAGGTTACTTCAGGCTTTTTCTCTGGTGCCCATTTAGCAAAAGCCTGTGCATTAACCGAGCCTTGCAGCTTGGTTTCTGGCGGCAGGAATTGTTTGATTTGGTCAAAATCAAAATCATTGATGGCTAACTTCGCCTGGCCACTCTTACCGACACTAATGTCTTCGGTTAGACATACGCTCGACTCCGCTTGCAACCAACAATGCGCTTGAACGTTCGCGATCTGTTTGTCGATATTGACCTTCACCGCGGTCGATTTTTGCAACGCCCACGGGCCTTGTTGCGAGCTCAGCGTCAAGCGGCGCAGCGCCCCATCCCAAATCATTTCTGGTTTCTGCTGGAATGTCCCTTCAATTTCTAAACTGGTCGACACTAGGTCAGACACTACATCGAGCGTAAGTTGATGCAGTTTTTCATCCCCAGAGACTTCAAGGTCAGCACTATCAACTTTTATGTCGTCATAGGTAATGTTGTTCGCAATAAGGCTTATGTTCGCTTTTGGTGCTGGCAGAGGCTTCACATCACCCTTTAAAGTGATCGTTTCTACGTTCGCCTGTTGCTGCCAGTTTATCTGATTTAAAGCGAGATCAAGATTGATGTCTGGTTCTTTCAAGCTACCACGTAGTGCGACTTTACCTTGCATTTTACCTGCAAGATCCGGAACACTTTTCGCAAAATCAGGGAAGTTAACCTCAACATCCATCAGAATTTGCTTATCGATCTTACCCTTTGCACTGAGTTGGTTCGGGCCATGAGAAAGCGCTAGACCCTGAGTGGTAAGTTGGATGTCTTCGCCTTTGCCGTTCTTATCAGACGCTTCAAGTTGCCCTTCAACATTCAGCGGATACCCTCGCAAAATGCCGTCGATGTCTAACTTAGGCAAACTGACTTGCCAACCGCCTTGTTCTGTTAACGATCCCGAAGTCGAAAGGTTACCGCTGATATCCCCTTCAGCTTCTTTCCATTGTAAACCTGGTTGAATATTTTTCAGGTTCAAGTCAGCTTGCCAGTTGATTGGCGCGGCCCAATTGGCCATGACTTTCCCAGAGAGTTCGCCTCCCAGGGTTTTCACTACAAGGCTTTCGAGGTCAATTTGCTCTAACGTACCTTTGCCGTTTAGTGCGACATCAACGGCGGGAATATCTTTGCCCGAAGCTTTGGTTTCTAATGCGACTTCGTAGCCATCAAGTGAGCCTTTTGCCGCCAAGCTTGGTACAGAAACCTGGTAATCGCTTTGTCCAAATAGCGGCCATTGCGCCTGTACATTTTTAATCGCGACATCAAACGGTAACTGCGTTTTAAGCAGTTGAATATCACCTTTGATCTCCGCTTGTACAAGCTCAGAAAGCGTAGCATTTAGTGACAAATCACCAACCGAACCCGAGACCGAAAGCGACAGTTTTTGTCCCTTCGCATCCGCTTGCTTCACTAACGCGTCCAATTGCGCTTTGATAGGGTAATCAGAAGAAAGCGTCACTTGTGTGCTCAACTTGCCTTCCACTTCTGGCATGTCGAGCTCTAACGTTTTGACATCAACACGTTCACCGCCTGCTCTTGCAACCAAACCAAGATGATTGACGATCACTGGCGTTTCACCCGCCAGTTTGAAGTTGTGAATATCAAGACGACGCGCTTCCACCGTCAGTGGAATCCATACTTCGGGTAACACAATATCTTGCGGCGTAGCATCGGCTTCTTTCGGCTCTTCAACAACCGCTTCTGGGGCCGCTTCACTTGGTGCTAAAGCCACATTAATGTCTTTCAACGCGGTAGGTGCGATCACCAAACGATCGCCTTGCATCGACAAAGCGGTCGAGAATGTTTGCCAATCAATTTGATTGCCCAGCACATTGACATTGATATCATTAAAGCTGACTTTATTAACAAAAATTGGCACTGGCGTACTGATAGAACGCAGTGGTGGTGTTTCCTCTTGCTCCTCGCTTGCTGGCGGTAGCTCTGGCATCTTAAAGTCAAGCCCCTGCAGTCTTAACTCATCGACACAGACCTTAGGGTCAAAGAAACAGCGGAAGTTCACTGCCAATGCTAAACGCTCGACGTTGGCGTCGATATTCAAAGACTCATCGACAAAACTGACGTTATGCAGTTCGAAGCGAGGAAACAATGAACCCTGCACTTTTTCAATCTGCAATTGTGGTAGTGCTTTTTCAGCTCCCCACAAGGCAAATTTGAGGCCTGGGTGGGTAAATAAAACTGTCGCGACAATAATGATGAGCAACAGCAATAGACCAATCAAACTGAGCGACAGCCATTTGGTCCACTTAAACATCATTTTGATCATAGCTCAGGCCCCAATGAAAAGTGGATACGAAACTCTCGTTCTGGTTTTGCATCCAACCCCCATGCAAAATCAAAACTAACAGGGCCCACCGGAGACGCCCAGCGGATACCAACACCAGCACCTGATTTCCAATCTGGTGTTTCATTAAACGCATCACCAATATCGTAAAACGTTGCAGCCCACCAGTTTCCATAAACACGATATTGGTATTCTAATGTACTGCTAACAATGTATTTACCACCCGTCAAAGCACCACTCTCATCCACAGGTGAAATAGATTCATAGCCGTAACCACGAATATTATTGTCACCACCAGCGAAGAAACGCAGCGACGGTGATAGTTTTTCAAGTTCATCGGTAATATTCGCACCACCTTCTAAGCGGAACAAACCACGATGATTCTCTCCAATACCACGAATCCAAGAAGTCGAGCCAATTAAGCGGAGCACTCTAGTTTCAGAAAGCATAGCGGTATCACCATACTCAATAGTGATGCTTTGCTTGTCTCCCCACATTGGCATATTGCCCCCTCGAACCCTAGTCCGAGAAAATGTTGCACCTGGAAGTACGAAGTTGAATTCATCATCTTGTAAACCTTGCGTAAAGCTCTCGTACAAATGACGAACATAAACGGTATTATGCCAACCACCGTCTGCTAACCAATGACGTTCCACTGCAAGGTTAGACTCGATACTCTGCGTGTCACGGTTGTCTAGATTTTTAAGCCCATATTGAACTTGATAATAATCGTTAGCGACATCTTCTAAAGGAATTTTGTAAGAAGCAGTCACGGTTTGCTCTGGCTTAGATAGGGATAAAGCAGTGTTGAAACTGTGTCCTCGGGAGCTCACCCAAGGTTTCTTCCACTTCAACGTTCCTCGAACGCCGACATCCGTTGAGTAACCAATACCCGTCTCGATCTGATTCTTAGAAGCAGGAGATAAAGACACTTTAATTGGCAAGTCTCGGCCATCATCAAGCCTATCCAATTCAGGCTCAACAAAAACTGAGGAAAACCACTCCGTATTTGATAGCTTCTGGTTAAACTCGCCCAGCTTCGAAACGTTGTATGGGTCCCCTTCTTTAAAAGGTTGTAGTGATGCGACACGGTCTTCCCAGATGTGGTTGCCAATAAAAGAAACGTCGCCAAAATTGAAACGTATTCCACTGCTGTAGTGCAAACGGACATTAGCTTCGTTCAGATCAGGGATAACCTCTAATCGGCTTAGCGTAAACTCACCATTGAAGTAACCACGCTGAAACGCCAAGTTACGAATGCCTGACTTAAGGCTGTCGTATTGGCCTTGATTCAAAACTTGGCCAACTTTGAGCGGAGAGCGCTCAATAAGTTTTGCAAATTCTTCATCGTCCTTGGCCTCTCCAGTGATGACCACATCCATGACTTTCACTTTCACTGGCAAGCCCGGCTTGATGAGTACAATTAACTCATCATTCGCTTCAGGAATAGAGTATGAAATTTTTGCATGATAATACCCAAGCGCGTTAAGCGCTTCAGTGATACTTTGATCTAATCTCGCTTGAAAACGCAGAGAAGTGGAGTAATCCTTCTCTGGAATAGATGATAGATACACACTGACATTCTCTTCTAAAGCGCCATCAATGCCTTTCAAAGTCAAAGAAACATCGGCATAGGCACCATGAGAAAAGGCAAACAGGCCAACAATGGTGGGGAGAGCTTTTTTTATCATGCTTTTATGGCTGAATGAGGTTAAGTAAACGTAAATAATGATAACGCCAATTAGATTCTAAGTCTGTAATATTAATAGGTTTAACGCGGTCTATGTCATCACAGCATCAGATACAGACGAAATGAAAAAGTTCGCAAATTTAAGACACGTATTGAAGGACAAATACCATGCTCAACAAACAAACATTGATCAGTATAGAAGATGCCTTGCCAGGTAGAGATCAACCAATGCAGATTGACGATCATCATTTTGTAAATAAATCTAACCTAAAGGCGCCTCTGACGTCACACCAACAGCAGATCTTGCTCGGAATGGGCTGTTTTTGGGGCGCTGAGCGCGTATTTTGGCAACTCGACGGCGTTGTATCTACTTCGGTCGGTTACGCTGGGGGTTACACACCCAATCCCACGTATGAAGAAGTCTGTACGGGTAAAACGGGTCATACAGAAGTCGTTCGAGTCGTTTTCGATGAACGCGTCATCTCATTAGAAAAGCTACTGGCTGTTTTTTGGGAAAAACACGACCCAACTCAGGGAATGCGTCAAGGTAACGACTTAGGTACTCAATATCGTTCTGCAATTTACACTTATTCGACGGAGCAGCTCGAGAGCGCAGAGAAATCGAAACTCTTGTATCAGCAAGCACTGCAAGAAGAGCAACGCGCGAACATCACCACCGAAATACAACCAGCAGGTCCGTATTACTTTGCGGAAACCTACCACCAGCAATATTTGGCGAAAAACCCTGATGGTTACTGTGGTATCGGAGGAACGGGAGTTTGCTTCCCACCAAGCCTCCAAGGATAAACCTAGCCAGCAACAAAAAGAGCGACCGATATGGTCGCTCTTTTCTAAATCTAAGTGGGTACCAAGCTAACTAAGCCGATAATGATGCTATCACTTGGTTGACTTCTTTAAAGATGGTGAGCCTTTTATGATCGTTGACGTCAGGTAGTAACACTTTGCCATTGTCGAACTGAAAACAGCCAACCCCAACAATAAAAAATTGACCTTTGAACAACGTTTTAACAAAACGGGCCACTTGTAATGGTCGATATACAGCAAACTCACGTAGCATAACTCACCTCAATTCCTTTGAGAAAACACGGATTGCTTATTTTTCCTCTGCAATCTTAATGCGCAATTTGCGACGGAACTCATTTTAGCAAATTCTAAATATAACGCAAGATTACACCACTCCATACGTTAAATAAATGTTATCAACGGTCCTACAAATTTCTAGGATCTGGATATATACTGGAAGCTTCCAAACCTCGTACGGAATATAACAATATGAAAACTAAGACTCTCCTACCTCTATTACTGGCCTTAACGCCAAGCTTGACCTTTGCACACAACTTGTCAGTGGGAAAAAGCGTTCCTCCTGTCAATGTTGCCGCTTACGGCGAGATTGTTTTACAAGGCGAAGGCGTTGCATACCAACCCTGGGCAACTCAACATATGCAAGGCAAAGTTCGTGTCATTCAAGCCATTGCAGGCCGTAGCAGTTCAAAAGAGATGAATGCCCCTTTAATGTCAGCAATAACAGCGGCAAATTTTCCACAAGAAAGCTACCAGACGACGACTATCATCAACCAAGATGATGCAATTTGGGGGACAGGCTCTTTCGTGAAGTCTTCAGCTCAAGACAGTAAAAAAGAGTTTCCTTGGTCATCCATGGTTCTTGATGAAAATGGCGTAGTTGCTAATACTTGGGACCTGAAAGAAGAAAGTTCGGCCATTATTGTTCAAGACAAAACGGGCAAAATTCTGTTCGTCAAAGAGGGCGCACTTGAGCAAGATGAGATAACAAAAGTCATTGAGCTTATTAAACAGAACATCTAGCTTCATTGAATGGCTCCTTGCTCTTGTTGTAAGGAGCTATATGAATTTGATTAGAAGCATGGGCAGTGATAACTCTGCTCTTTATAAGTGCGACACTTCCATCAGAGAGTATTACCAATATTTTTCGGCACGTATGTGTGGAGTTAAATTTTTCTGCTAGCCAACAAAAGAGTGAACTTTTATTCATTATGGGTGTTATATTATAACAGTCGGTAAGAGGAGCTCAGATGTACCACCACCAGCAAAAAACACTAAGATATTGGTATCGCACTGCTTTATTTTTCAGTGTTGCGTTGCTGATCGCTTGGAACTTTGCGGTTGTACTTCATCAAGTCGATCTGACGCCCGACCATCATACCCATCATCATTGCCAATTATTTTCTGGTGTTCAGCACGGTATAGCAAAGGTACAACCTACCCTCTCTACACCGACTTTTACGCGCGCCCAGCATCATCATGTTTTTTTGCATCTCGTGTACGGCGAAGAAGTTCTTGGCGCTGCTCGTGCCCCTCCTTATTTTGCTTAATTTCCAAACTATTCCACACTCAAAATTATTGAGTTCATTTCCGCACCTAGTGTGTCAGGGAACAATAACTTAGTGAAACTCGAATCTGAGCAATACCGCCTTTGGTTAATGCCAGTAAAATTAGGAAAAATACAATGTCATCAAAACACGTTTTAGCCCTTGCTATTGGCCTCACTTTATCGACAGCAGCGAATGCAAACGAATACCGCCAGCATGGTGCTCATGTGCATGGTCACGTCGAGTTTAATATCGCCCAAGATGGCAAAGATCTGTTAGTAGAGATCACAGCTCCTGGAGCTGATGTTGTGGGTTTCGAACATGCTCCAGAAAACGCACAACAAGAGCAAGCGCTTAAACAAGCCGTCGCTACACTCGAAGACAGCAACGCATTGTTCGCTATTAACTCACAAGCTGATTGTAATATTGAAGAAGCTTACGTGAGCCACAACCTAAGCGAAACTCATGAGGAACATGATCATAGTGAGCACGACCATGATGACCATGCACATCACGATCATGAAGGACACGAACACCATGATCATAATGAACATCATGATAAACATGACCACCATGACGATCATGATGAGGCGCACGATCATGGCGGT
The DNA here is from genome assembly GCF_033338695.1 of Vibrio sp. Vb1166. Lineage (NCBI taxonomy): Bacteria > Pseudomonadati > Pseudomonadota > Gammaproteobacteria > Vibrionales > Vibrionaceae > Vibrio > Vibrio sp. Vb1166. The sequence continues at coordinate 24,661 of NZ_JAWOTE010000027.1, forward strand.
CACGGTGAATTTTCGGTGCAATATCGCTTCAATTGCGAACAAGTTAATCAGCTTAGCCAAATCCAAACCGATTGGTTTAACCAATTCCCAACTACAGAGTCCATCAGCGTCAATATATTCACTGATACCATGCAATCAGCAATTAAATTAAGCAAAGATAACACCCAAATCGTAATCAAATAACACGAGTGGCGTGTAAGTACCCACTTACACGCCACAGCTTTGGTGATTTAATATGACTGAAACCACACCAAATGTTGTCGAGCTAGAGGATGCCCAATTTTTCTGGCCCGGTTCAACCAACCCAACCATCCACATCCCCAAATTACACATTACACAAGGCGAGCATGTGTTTATCAAAGGTCCAAGTGGCTGCGGTAAATCGACCTTGCTCGCTTTGTTGACGGGGATTAACACATTAACTTCAGGCTCTCTATCTGTACTCGATACTGACCTTGCTAGTTTAAGTGCCAGTCAGAGAGACCGCTTTCGCGCCAATCATATTGGCTACATCTTTCAACAGTTCAATTTATTGCCGTACCTTAACGTACTTGAAAACGTATTATTGCCATGTCAGTTCAGTAAAATACGACGTGACCGTGCCCATTTAGGTGCCTCATCTCAAACGTTAAATGAACAGGCTCAGGCCCTACTAGAACGACTGCACTTGCCAAACGAGCTTCATACACGCCCTGTCTCTGAATTGAGTATTGGTCAACAACAACGTGTGGCTGCGGCTCGAGCTCTGATAGGACATCCAGAGTTAGTGATCGCTGACGAACCAACCTCAGCTTTAGACTATGACAATCGTAAAGCATTTATTGAGCTCCTTATGGAGCAAGCGAATCAAGCCAATGCCACACTGGTATTCGTTAGCCACGACCCAACACTCGAACCCTTATTCGATCGCACGCTCAATCTACCCGACATTAATCAAGTATCTAGCCTAGGAGCCATATCATGAGTGCTGTTGTAAAGCTCGCCTGGAAAAGCTTGATGAACCGCAAAGCAACGGCAATTCTAACCATCATGACCGTTGCGATTTCAGTGGTACTCCTCTTGGGCGTCGAGCGTATCCGAACTCAAGCCAAGGATAGCTTCGCCAATACAATTTCAGGCACTGACCTCATTATTGGTGGACGTTCTGGGCAAGTGAACCTATTGCTCTATTCTGTGTTTCGTATTGGTAATGCGACCAACAACATCGATTGGAAAAGCTACCAAGAGTTTGCCAATCATCGTTCAGTCGATTGGGCTATTCCAATCTCGCTTGGCGACTCGCATAAAGGCTTCCGAGTTATGGGAACCAATCACAGTTACTTTGAGCATTACAAGTTTGGAAGTAAGCAACCACTAACATTTAGCAAGGGTAGAGAATTCAATGGTTTATTTGAAACCGTGCTAGGTTCTGATGTCGCTAAACAACTTGGTTATGATATCGGTAGCGAAATCATCATTGCCCACGGCATTAGCGACGTTGGCTTTAGCCGTCATGACAATCTGCCATTTAAAGTTGTCGGTATCCTTGCTCCTACAGGAACACCAGTCGACAAAACTGTCCATGTATCATTGGAAGCCATCGAAGCCATTCACGTTGGGTGGGAAAGTGGTGCGCGTTTGGGCCCGACACCCAAGGCACAAGATCTCAAAAACAGAGACTTTCAGCCCAAACAAATTACCGCTATGCTCGTTGGTTTGAAATCTCGTATTCAAACTTTCGCCCTGCAAAGACAAATTAACACCTACCCCAAAGAGCCGCTTAGCGCCATTATGCCCGGCGTTGCGTTGCATGAGTTATGGGGAATGATGTCGGTTGCAGAGCAAGCCCTAATGGCAGTATCTGGTTTTGTCGTGATTGCAGGGTTGTTAGGTATGTTAAGCAGTCTATTAACTAGCCTACAGGAACGCCGCCGTGAAATGGCGATTTTACGTGCCATGGGAGCAAGGCCTCGTCATGTTTTCTCACTCTTAATTAGTGAAGCTAGCTTGCTTACTGCTGCTGGTATTATTACTGGCGTTACTGGGCTGTATGCCATTCTTGCTATCGCGCAGCCGATCATCCAACAGCACTATGGAATACATCTCACCTTAAGCATCTTATCTACTTATGAGTGGATGCTATTAGGTTTCGTACAATGCGCTGGTATTGTGATTGGTTTCATTCCCGCACTCCGCGCCTACCGACAGTCACTGAGTGACGGAATGACAATAAGGATTTAATAAAATGTGGAAAAAAATACTCGCAAGTTGCTTGCTGGTCGTCGCATTCACAGCGCCTGTTATGGCCAGCGAAGAACCATTGAAGCTTGACTGGATTGACCTTGTTCCAGAAAAAGAGCGTAAATTGTTCGACAGTATAGGCATGCCCGCATCTGATCACAGTGGTGGCGCAGCGCAGCAGTCCAAGATTGGTAATGTTCGACCAGAACTGAACGGAAGCCAAGTTAAAATTCCAGGGTTTGTTATCCCACTTGAAGGTGATGCCGATACCGTCACCGAATTTTTATTGGTGCCATATTTTGGAGCTTGTATTCACGTGCCACCACCGCCTCCAAACCAGATCATTTACGTGAAGTTTCCGAAAGGCGCGCCTGTTCAAGAGTTGTGGGATGTCATATATGTGGTTGGAACGTTGAAAACCGAGACGATAAACCACGAACTGGCAGAAACGGCTTACGTTATTGAGGGATCAGAAATAGAAGCCTACGACGATATGTAATTTAAGTCGTCGATAAGCCTCGCTACACCTAAGGCGTCACACTGGCGCCTTTTTTAGCTTTGTGCTACACGATATAACGAGATAAATACGCTAATACGCCCACATAAATAACCAAAAGAAACGCTATCGACAGGTGCTTTTTGAGTTTACCTGCTTCTGAGAACTTCATAGCCCCTCCAAAATAACGATAACAATTTTAACAACTCATTATCATTTTGAATAGCCCTATTCGTTCAAAAACTGAGAACTCCTGTCTGGTCGCTTGGTCAGATAAGGTGTAAATTTAAACGTGCGAACCGCGCAGTTCTTGGTAGGAAAACGAATGGCAGACCCGACAAAGCAACCTGTTGTCATCGAACATCAGTCAGACACAAAAAAAAATACGCAACAAGAAAAGAAACAAGGCTACATAAAAGACAGTGCTAGTAAGGTAAAAACCATAGCCCAAATACACGGTCTTGACGCCTTACTGCAAACCGAACCGCCAGCCAAATCTGCGTTTGAAAGAGCCCAATTGCGAGAGCAAAGACGCCAAGAACAGCGACAAAAAAACTTAGAACAGATTTTAAAATTAGCGCACAGTTCATGCCGAGATGAGACAGCGGGAGAGCCAGACCAAGATTGGTTGCATCGATTTTTTGAGATGGCTCAAGACATCCATAACAGCGCGATGCAAAAGCTATGGGCTCAAGTGATGAAGCGTGAAGTGACAAATCCGGGCTCAACGTCCATGAAAGCGTTGAAAACCCTCAAAGATATGTCACCAAAGGAAGCACAAACTCTGCAAAGAGCCGCCTCTTTAGCGTGCAGTTTTGGAGGGGATCACAGCAGAAAACTGCTGATTGGTTACAAAGCGCAAGGAGGCATATTTAGCTTCGGCAAGCGAGACGTCGCCAACAGCCTAAATATGGGAAGTTTTCAACTGCCGTATTCAAGCTTGTTGCTCTTAATTGAATTAGGGCTGCTGCACAGTGCCGAACTTGAATCTGGCGAAATTAGTATCGAGACACCGTTGGTCCTCACCTACCAAGGTAAAAACTTGTCACTGAACGTAAACAGTAAAGGTGTCCGCCTTTTATATTACCGCTTCACACCGACAGGTAATGAGCTCTGTACCTTACTCGGAAACAAACCACATGCCGAATACTACGATCAAATGCTTGCACTGTTAAATCATAGGTTTAGTGTCCATAGTGAAGCTAAAAGTACGGTTCATCATACCGTCTAGCCAGCTTGAGAAGCATTTGATCACCTATGATCCAAATACTTCTCAAGCTGCTCAAAGAGCTTTAGGTCACCTATGATCTAAATGCTTTTTTATCGGATCACACCGCGTTGTTTAAGATCGATTAAGCACAAATCCACCAGCTCATCGACACTCTTTTCTCCCGCGGGCAAATCGATTTCAGGGTTCTCTGGCGCTTGATATTCCGAATCAATACCAGTGAAATTAGGAATCTCTCCCGCACGGGCTTTACGGTATAAACCCTTAGGATCTCGACCTTCGCAAACCTCTAGAGATGCATTGACATACACTTCGATAAACTCGCCTTCTGGCAATAAATCGCGTACTAACTTCCGCTCTGCACGATGCGGTGAAATAAACGCCGACAGAACAATTAAACCCGCATCTGCCATCAACTTCGCCAGTTCACCAATACGACGAATGTTCTCGCGACGGTCCTGTTCAGAAAAACCTAAATCGCTACACAAACCATGTCGTACATTGTCACCATCCAATAAATAGGTGTGGTAACCCAGTGCTGCAAGGCGATTTTCCAACGCCCCTGCTACGGTTGATTTACCCGCTCCAGATAAACCAGTGAACCACAATACGGCAGGTTTTTGCTTCTTTAATTCAGCACGAAACTGTTTATCAACCGAATGCTGGTGCCAAACAATGTTTTCATCTTTTACCGTCGTTTCGGCAGTCATAACGTATCCTTGTAAATATCGGAATTAAAACGGGAAAAAGACCGGGATCAAAGTAAGTACTAATACAGAGTACACAATCGAAATTGGCACTCCAATTCTCACGTAGTCGGTCAATTTGTAATTTCCTACGCTGTACACCAGCAGGTTAGTTTGGTAACCGTAGGGAGAGATAAAGCTCGCACTCGCGCCGAACAAAACCGCCATGATGAATGGCATCGGATCCACGCCATAACCCACCGCCATGCTATAGCCGATAGGAAAAGAAAGCGCAGCCGCGGCATTGTTTGTCACCAATTCAGTGAGTACCAATGTCATGATATAAGTCGCCACCAAGGCACCAAATACTCCCCAGCCATTAAACGCTTCAATAAACATCACTCCCATTCTTTCTGACAATCCAGAAGAGATCATCAGTTGAGCAATAGACAAAGCGGAACCGACAATCACGACGATATCGATCGGAAAACGGCGGCGCAGTTCTGAAATCTGCACAATACCAAACGCAATAAGCGCGATAAGGTACGCAGCTAGACCTTTAATAATCGGTACTAACTCTAATAGAGCGCATCCAATTACGGCTGCAAAGCCCAGTAATACAATGGAAGACTTATTCGTATCAAGCCGAGCGCTAGAGTCCAAGTCATGCACTAAAACAAACTCTTTACGATGAGCTCGGCGTTCAGACTCAAAACGCTTTCCTGGAACCAGAACTAACGTGTCCCCAGGCGCTAAGGTAATACTACCCAAGCCACCTTCTAGGCGTTCGTGGCCTCGGCGAATCGCCACAACAACGGCATCGAATCGGTCGCGGAATCGGCTCTCTTTGAGGGTTTTGTAGCAAAATGTCGCCGACGAGCTCACCACAACTTCGATAAAGTTTTGCCCATTTAAGTGCTGCTGACCAAACAACTTGAGGCCCGGAATTTCTTGCAGGGTCGCGACGCTCTCAACATCGCCACAAAATAACAGGCGGTCTTTTGCATTGAGCACAAAATCCGGTCCCACAGAAGAAACAGTAACACCATCGCGCACCACTTCTGCAAGAAACAGTTTGCGCAGCGCACGTAAATTATTCTCGCTGATCGTACGCCCAACTAGCGGTGAGCCTGGCTCAACGCGAGACTCAAGAAAGTAAGGTAAATCTTCTTGACTTTGATCATCATAATTCGGTAGCAAGTAGCTCAGTGGGATAAGAATCAGCATCCCTCCCACCAGCACAGCCAAACCTATCATCGTAGGTGTAAAAAAGCTCAGGCTCGGTAAGCCTGCGTCTTCGACAAAGCTGTTGATGATTAAGTTAGTCGACGTACCAATCAAAGTTAACGTGCCACCAAAAATGGCGGCATAAGACAAGGGAATAAGTAATTTCGAAGGTGCATGCTGCTGATTACGCTTAATCGCCCCAATCAATGAGACAACCACAGCGGTATTATTCGTAAATGAAGAAAGCAAGGCGGTCGACACACCGAGCTTAGCAATCACGCTGCCTAACTGACCCTCAGAGATACTTCGGCTCACCCAACTGATCAGCAGTGTTTTTTCTAGAGCACAGGATGCAAGAATCAATAGAACCAGGGTTAACAATGAAGAGTTGGTAAAATTGGATGCGATAGTGGCTGAATCCATCATCCCAGCCATGAATGCAATAAAAGCGGCACCCGCAAAGACGTAACTAGGCTTAATTTTCGTGACAAGCAAGCAAGTGATAATGCCAAGCAAAATCGCTAACACAAACCCTTGTTCCCACATAGCCTTTCCTTACCAAATAGCCCCAAAGGGCACAACAACGACTCATTTATCCATGAAACACCGACAAACGAGTAAACAGACAAAAATCAGCGCAAGCGAAAAGAACATCAGAATGCTCGGTTTTCTTGGGCTCCACCGAAGCATTCTGGTATTAGGAGAATACCTAACGACATTTCGCAATTCAGTTAGGTAGCGACGCCCCAAGTACAACAGCAGACAGAGCCTGAAATTATCGTACTTGGGTAAGCCAGTTACTTTTTCAGAAACTGGCTGACGTCTTTTGCTTCCCAGTGTGGGAAGTGTTTACGGACAAGCGCATTAAGCTCAACTTCAAACGCAGAGATGCCCGTCAAATCGCGCTCAACCACGGCGAGGCTCTCTTTAACCATGCCAGCACCAACCGTCACGTTTGTCAGACGATCGATAATGATAAAGCCACCGGTATCTGCACAGTCTTGATAATTGTCCAGCGCGACTGACTCATTAAGAGACCATTCACACAAACCAATACCATTCAATGGCAGCTCTGCCGAGCTATGAGTCGAGAGATTATTAATGTCATATTGATGACGAATCGCTTCAACATGACCTACGGTTTTCTTACCTGCGATTTTGATGTCATAGTCACGACCCGGTTGCAGGGGGTGCTCTGTCATCCATACCACATCGGCAAGCAAATGGTTTGTGGTTTCCACTTGAGCATTATCTAGAACAATCAAATCGCCACGGCTAATATCGATCTCATCGCTTAGCGTCAGAGTGACAGCTAATCCGGCACGAGCTTCTTCGATATCACCATCAAAGGTCACAATACGAGCCACAGTTGACGTTTTACCCGATGGCAATGCTTTAATGGCATCACCGACTTTGATCGAACCAGAAGAAATGGTCCCCGCAAAACCACGGAAATCGAGGTTAGGACGATTAACGTATTGCACAGGGAAGCGGAATTCACCCGCGCCTTTTTCTTGATCCACATCGACCGTTTCAAGAAGCTCAAGCAATGATGGGCCTTTAAACCAAGTCAGGTTTTGGCCTTTATCCACCACATTGTCCCCTTCAAGCGCTGAGATCGGGATGATTTGAATATCAATATCCCCTGTCAGATTCTCAGAGAACTTCAGATACTCATCGCGGATCTCTTCAAAGCGCTCTTGGGAGTAATCCACTAAGTCCATCTTGTTGATCGCGACAACAAAGTGCTTCAAGCCCAACAGGTTGGAAATGAAAGAGTGACGACGAGTTTGATCGAGAATGCCCTTACGTGCATCAACCAGAATCACAGCTAAGTCACATGTCGATGCACCTGTAGCCATGTTACGTGTGTACTGCTCGTGTCCAGGAGTATCTGCAATGATGAATTTACGTTTCTGCGTCGAGAAATAGCGGTAAGCTACATCAATCGTGATCCCCTGCTCGCGCTCAGCTTGTAAGCCATCGACCAACAACGCAAGGTCAGGCTTTTCACCCGTGGTGCCCACACGTTGGCTGTCTGAGTGCACTGCCGCTAGCTGATCTTCATAAATTTGTTTTGAGTCATGGAGTAAGCGACCGATTAATGTACTTTTACCGTCGTCCACCGAGCCACAAGTCAAGAATCTAAGTAACGACTTGTACTGGTGTTGTGTTAAATAGCCTTCGATACCAAGCTCGGCTAATTGAGCTTCAACTGCACTGTTCATTATCTTTCCTTAGATCCTTTAGAAGTAACCTTGACGTTTCTTAAGCTCCATCGATCCTGACTGATCGTGGTCGATCGCTCGGCCTTGGCGCTCACTCGACGTTGCCACCAGCATCTCTTCGATAATGCCAGTTAAAGTGTTTGCTTCAGACTCGATGGCCCCAGTCAATGGATAACAACCAAGGGTACGGAAGCGCACACTCTTCTCTTCAATCACTTCACCCGGTTGAAGCTCCATACGATCATCATCAACCATGATCAGCATGCCATCGCGTTCAACAACTGGGCGTTTGTCCGCGAGGTAAAGCGGCACGATCTCGATGTTTTCTAAATAGATGTATTGCCAGATATCAAGCTCAGTCCAGTTAGACAGCGGGAATACACGAATGCTCTCACCCTTATTAACCTGACCGTTGTACGTCTTCCATAGCTCAGGACGTTGGTTTTTAGGGTCCCATGTATGGTTCTTATCGCGGAATGAATACACGCGCTCTTTCGCCCGTGATTTCTCTTCGTCGCGGCGCGCGCCACCAAAGGCCGCATCAAAACCGTACTTGTTCAGCGCTTGTTTTAAGCCTTGAGTCTTCATGATGTCAGTGTGCTTAGAAGAACCATGAACAAACGGACTACAGCCCATGGCTAGACCTTCTGGATTCTTATGTACCAAAAGCTCAAAACCGTATTTGGCCGCGGTGCGATCACGAAATTCAATCATCTCGCGGAACTTCCAATCGGTGTCGACATGCAGCAATGGAAATGGAATCTTACCTGGGTAAAAAGCTTTACGCGCTAGGTGCAGCATCACTGATGAGTCTTTACCAATCGAATACATCATGACTGGGTTATCAAACTCAGCCGCAACTTCACGGATGATGTGGATACTCTCCGCTTCGAGTTGTTTAAGGTGAGTTAAACGTTGTTGGTCCATGTTTTGTATTTCCTTTTTAAGCTTGAAGGCGCATTACGTCTCTAATCTTTGGTCTGAAATTATATGGAGTTGGCAATAGCACTTTTGTTGAATTCAGTACTAGACAAAAACCAGTCTAACTTTTGAGACAGTCGCACTACCTCTCCGACAACAATCAAAGATGGCGATTGTGCTTCCTTCGATAAATCAGAGAGTTGGGAGAGTTCTCCCGTAAATACTTTTTGTTGAATCTGCGTGCCACGCTCAATAATGGCAATCGGAGTCGACGCTGAACGACCATGCTTAATGAGTTGATTCTGAATATAGTGTGATTTCATCAGCCCCATGTAGATCACTAAAGTCTGATTCCCACGCGCCAACGTGGACCAATCCATCTCATCACTTTCTTCTTTCAAGTGGCCAGTCACAAAGATGGCCGATTGCGCATAATCACGATGAGTCAGTGGAATACCAGCATAAGCGGTTGCGCCAGCTGCTGCGGTAATGCCAGGGACAACTTGAAAACGAATGCCGGCATCAGCAAGCACTTCTAACTCTTCACCACCACGACCGAATACAAACGGATCACCACCTTTAATGCGCACTACTTTGTAGCCCTGCTTGGCAAAATCCACCAAAAGCTGATTCGTCTTCTCCTGCGGCACACTGTGATGCCCAGCTCTCTTCCCAACGCACACCAAAATCGTATCGCTTGGAATCAATGCCATGATTTCTTCAGACACCAAATAGTCGTACAAAACCACGTCAGCTTGCTGCAAGCAGTTCAGTGCTTTCACCGTCAGAAGTTCAGGATCGCCAGGTCCTGCACCTACTAAGGCGACTTCACCAGGCTGTAGCGATTGCTTTGCAAAACGAGTAACACCAGCTATTGGGTTGTCAGAAACTAACCGGGGCTTTGGTTTAGGAAAAGAAGTGACTGAATCGTTCGTTGCCATGTGCTTGCTCATCGTCCATTGATATCGTTATGCAAGCATTATGGCGGGGCGTTTATATTACCTGAAATTCTAAAATTTCATTTTTTATTCAAAAATCTGCTAAGAAGTTTTTGTTTGGTCTCATTCAAAAGCGTGAAAAAGTCGGCGGTTAATATGAATAAGGTTCAGTAAACTGATTAATGTTCACAGTTTTCTGTATCTTTATCATCGAGTTGCATCTGTGTTTGATACATTACGCAGTACGATTTCCCCTTATCATTGAATTGGAGCACCAAATGAAAGTGGCAGTTCATCCTATTTCCCTCGCAGTATTAAGTGGCATGCTAACGCTTGCTGGCCCAGCAATGGCCGATACCATCAAGCTTCGTATTATCGAAACCACCGACATTCACACCAACGTGATGGATTACGATTACTACAAAGACCAACCATCACAGCAAATCGGTTTAAGTCGCGCAGCGACAATAGTGAAACAAGCTAAGTCCGAGACAGAAAACACGGTGCTAGTAGATAACGGTGATTTAATTCAGGGCAGCCCAATGGGCGATTACATGGCGGCAAAGGGGATTAATCCCGGCGACGTGCACCCAGTCTACAAAGCGATGAACCAGCTAGACTACGATGTGGGCAACATTGGCAATCATGAGTTCAACTATGGCTTAGATTTCCTACAAACGACGTTGAAGGGTGCAAACTTCCCTTACATCAATGCAAACGTATTTGATAGACAAACCGGTGAGCATTACTTCAAACCTTACCTCATTAAAACTCACACTTTTAAAGGCACAAACGGCGAAGCGCATCAAATAAAAGTGGGTTACATCGGCTTTGTACCTCCACAAATTATGGTGTGGGATAAGAAGAACTTAGAAGGCAAAGTCTTTGCTAAAGACATTAAGGAAACAGCAGAGAAACTGATTCCTCAAATGAAGAAAGAAGGCGCAGACGTGATTGTGGCGATTCCACACTCGGGCATTTCTACTGATCCATACAAGCTAGGCGCTGAAAACTCTGTTTACTACCTCACAGAAGTTGAAGGTATTGATGCGATTGCTTTTGGCCACTCTCACGCCGTCTTCCCAGGGAAAGACTTCGCAAACCTACCTGGTGTTGATATAGATAAAGGGACCATCAATGGTGTAACGTCCGTGATGCCGGGCCGCTGGGGAAGTCACGTAGGTGTGATGGATTTGATGCTGAAAGAGAAAGAAGGCAGATGGCAAGTCGTCGAAGGCCAAGCAGAAGCACGCCCTATCTTCGATAAAGTAAATAAGAAGTCATTAGCTAAAGCCGATGCAGATATTGTGAAAGCGTTAGAAGAAGATCACAAAGGCACTCGTGAATTTGTAAACCAACCAATCGGCAAAGCAAATGATGTCATGTACAGCTTCTTGGCATTAGTGCAGGACGACCCCACCATTCAAATCGTTAACCTTGCTCAGAAAGACTACGTAGAACGCTTTATTCAAGGCGACCCAGACCTTTCTGACATTCCAGTACTGAGTGCGGCAGCACCATTTAAAGTCGGCGGTCGTAAGAACGATCCGAATAACTTTACAGAAGTAGAATCCGGTCAGCTCACCTTCCGTAATGCGGCCGATCTTTACTTATATCCAAACACCTTGGTTGCGATGAAAGTGAAAGGTAAAGAAGTTCGCGAATGGCTAGAGTGCAGTGCGGGTCAATTCAACCACATCGACATCAACAATCCTAAACCGCAATCTTTGATTGATTGGGATAATTTCCGTACGTACAACTTCGATGTTATTGATGGGGTTAACTACCAAATCGACGTTACCCAACCGCCGAAGTACGATGCGGATTGTAAAGTGATTAATCCAGATTCTCAGCGCATTGTGAATCTGACGTTCAATGGTAAGCCTGTCAATCCGAAGCAAGATTTCATCATCGCAACCAATAACTACCGTGCTTATAGCAATACTTTCCCTGGTACAGGCCCAGATTTCATTGCATTTGACGCACCAGATGAAAACCGCTCTGTCGTCGCCACTTATATTTCTCGCGTGAGTGAAGAAAAAGGAGAAGTGACACCAAGCGCTGACAACAACTGGTCTTTCGCACCGATTAAGTCCGATAACAAGCTAGATATTCGTTTCGAAACCTCCCCTAGCGATAAAGCGGCGCAGTTCATCAAAGAGAAAGGACAATACCCAATGAAACGCGTGTCAACAGACGACATTGGTTTCGCAATTTATCAAATCGATCTGAATAAATAAGGTTGATTTGACAGCAACACTAAGCGGCTCTCATGAGCCGCTTTTTTGTTATCAATAAAACCCGTTAAAATAAAGAAAACCGTTTCCGAGTTATCACATGCACATCGATCTTTTTTCAGACTTAGTCAATCATGGCTTTTTAGAGACAGAAGCAAACCAACTTATTGAAAATGGTGAGTTGCTCGAACTGCCTACACGCCACATTCTTAATCACCAAGGGGAGTTGAGCTCACACCTTTACTTCATCATTGAGGGGTTATGCCACGCAAGCTATCTCACGGAGCACGGCAAAGAATTCAGTAAAGAATTTTATTGGGAGAAGGACTGGGTTATCGGGTTTGAGAGCATAATAAAGGACCAACCTTCGCCTTACTTATTGGAAACGCTGAGCGCTTGTCAGCTATTTTGCTTGCCAATTGAAACGTTGCATCACTGGCGAGCAGAAAAGCACGCCATTTACTTAAAGCTACTCGAAAACCAACTGGTTAATAAAGAGAATAAAGAACGCTTTATGTTGCTCTACTCTCCAGAGGAACGATATCAATTATTTTGCGCTCATTACCCAGATTTAAAGCAACGTATTACCGATAGTCAAATTGCGGCCTACCTGGGCATTACGCCAATCAGTTTGAGTCGAATCAAAGCACGCTTAACCAAAGATCACACTCTCAAATAAACTCAAAAAAGAAAAAAGCTCTTCAAACGAAGAGCTTTTTCTCTGCTATTTGAGCTATTTAAGAATTCGCGCCCGGAACTGGCGCCCTTTCATCTTGCCGTTACTAATGGTTTGTAGAGCCTTTTTAGCCACAGACTTTTCGACGGCAACATAAGCGCGCACAGGGAATAGGTGAATCTTTCCGACTTGAGAGCCTGGAATACCATTTTTTCCTGTCAAACAACCTAAAATATCACCCGGTCGTACTTTCTGTTTCTTACCGCCATCAATGTTAATCGTCACCATTTTCGCTTGGTATGGCTGCTGATTTGATTTGGCAGGCAATGTTGCTGGTACCACGTCCATCTCTAGGTATTCTTCAATACGAGCTACACGTAAACCGTCTTTCTCACCAAAAAAGCTAAACGCTAAACCTTTACTACCCGCACGACCTGTACGACCAATACGGTGCACATGAACCTCAGGATCGCGTGATAGCTCAAAGTTAAAGACAGCATCAAGATTATCAACGTCTAAGCCACGCGCCGCAACGTCTGTTGCAACAAGGATAGACACACTCTTGTTAGCAAACTGCACCAATGCTTGGTCGCGTTCACGCTGCTCTAAGTCCCCATGGATATCGATAACGCTGAATCCTTTGTGATGCAACTCATCTGCGACACTTTGCACTTCTTTTTTGGTATTACAAAAAACCACCGCGGACTCTGGCTGGTGAGTCAGCAGCAAATTCGCCAACGCTTCATCACGTGCTTCCGAGCCTTCAACTTTATAGAAGTACTGCGCAATGCTTGAGGTATCATGCGTCGATTCCACCTTAATCACTTCCGGTGTCTGCATTATACGCTGCGCAATTTGCTCAATTTTCTCTGGAAAAGTAGCACTGAAAAGTAGAGTTTGGCGCTGCTTTGGCGCTGCATCGATGATTGCATCTAATGCGTCTTGGAAACCCATGTCCAACATGCGATCAGCTTCATCTAGCACCAAGGTATTCAGTTCGCTAAGATCAATTCGGCCTTTCTCAAGGTGATCCAAAATACGACCAGGAGTACCAACTAGGATATGCGCACCATGCTCTAACGAACCAATTTGTGGCCCCATTGGCATCCCACCGCAGAGAGTAAGCACTTTAATATTATGAATGCCGCGACCTAAAGTACGAATTTCCTTCGCTACTTGATCTGCAAGCTCACGTGTTGGACACAATACTAATGACTGGACACGAAAGCGTTTGACGTTGAGGTTCGATAAAACCCCTAAACCAAATGCAGCGGTTTTACCTGAGCCCGTTTTACCCTGCCCGATGACATCACGATGTTTTAGGATTGCAGGCAAGCTCAAAGCTTGAATTGGCGTCATGTGGGTATAGTTCAGGGAATCAAGTGTGGCGAGTAACGCTGGGTTCAGCCCAACTTGATCGAATGTTTGTTTGCTCACGGGGATATCCTCAGGTGAGATGGAAAGAGGGCACATTATCACCAGATTTGGTGGGAAAACCAGTGCTAATTAACCTTTGTTAATGAGTATGAGCTCAAAACAAAGTAAAGTCAGTCACTCTATTCTCATTACGGATAACAACATGCTCACTTGGATTACTTTGCCCTTTGCTCAGCTAACAACCACACAGCTGTATGAAATGATGAAATTGCGTGTGGATGTATTCGTTGTTGAACAAACCTGCCCTTACCCTGAACTTGATGGTAAGGACACACTGGAAGGCGTTTATCATCTAATAGGCTATCACGGTGATGAACTGGTTGCTTGCGCACGATTACTGCCCGCAGGCACCTCGTATGACAATGTGAGTATTGGTCGAGTGGTGACAAAGCAGACCGCGCGAGGCGGTGGCTTAGGCCATAAGTTATTGGACAAGGCCTTGGCACAATGCGAAACATTATGGCCAGGACAGACAATAGATATAGGTGCTCAAGAACACCTCATCCAGTTTTATGCTAGTCATGGATTCAAGGTTATCTCAGAGTGCTATCTTGAAGATGGTATCCCTCATGTGGATATGCGGAAAGAATCCGTAGCGCTATAAGCTTCAACTCGATTGGTTACTATGAAAACTAATCGCTATGAAAAACTAACTAAAAAGACGCGATATCTTCGCGTCTTTTCATTTGAAGCGTTTACTTGTTACGCCCAAAGGACCCATCCGATAAACGGAAAAACATAACGGACCGCCCGCTTTTTTCCAGCTGTAGCATATCTAACTCGCCTTCGTCACTAAGCTTAAAGCGAATCAACTGTCCCTGCTTTATTTGGCTTAGCGGCTTATCACTGCCTTCTATTTTGACTAGAGCGCTAAGATCCGCCATAGAGAGCTGATTACTTCTGAAAACCTGCGCTAATGTATCACCATTTTTAACCGTGTACTCTTTCCAGTCTTCAGATTTCGGTCCAGAGTTCTGAGAGGTTCTCTGCTGGCTTAAACTCTGCGCGTTCAGCTCAATCGCTACGCGTTGATGATCGACCTCAGTCTGCTCAACTGGCTGGTCTGTTTTATTCGGCAAAGGAATAACAAGGAGTACCAGAATCAATGGCACTAAGACCATCAAAGCACGCTGATGAAATTTAGGCAGGCGCAACCAAAACTGCTTAACAGGCTGTATACGCTCCAACCATTGCTCTTTGTTGAACGGCTGCTTCCAGTCGATAGCAGCGAATTTTTGTTTAACCAACTCGACATAGTCGACTTGCTGCTTTTTCTTTCTGCGACGATTCATTGTAATGAGTCCCTTAATACTTCTACGGCCAGTATAAAAATACCGACGCGGAGAGTATATGTTTTTCACCAAACTAAAATGGAATTGGGATTAAATTAGCAGAAATTTCACTTGGAGTAAGAGATAAGTCACAACCTGGCCGCCTCAATTAAGCATTCAGTCGCAATCATTTAAACCTAAGCCCGAAACTGATATCCTGTTACCTTTATCACTCCTAATAAGAGCGACATTCATGTCTGAAATTAAATTTGAAACTGCAGAACAAAAAGCAAGCTACGGCATTGGTCTGCAAATGGGTCAGCAACTTGCAGGCTCTGGTCTTGAAGGTCTTAGCGTTGATGCTATCGCAGCGGGTATTGCAACAGCACTAACTGGTGACATGCCATCAATCGAAATTGATGAAATCAACAAAGCACTACAAGAACTTCACACTCGTGCAGAAACAGCTCGCCAAGAAGCAGCAAAAATTGCAGCAGCAGAAGGCGAAGCGTTCCTAAAAGACAACGCTCTACGACCTGAAGTTAACGTTCTAGACTCTGGTCTTCAGTACGAAATCATTTCTGAAGGTACTGGTGCAGTTCCTACAGCAGAAAGCTCAGTTCGCGTTCACTACCACGGTGAGCTAACTGACGGTACTGTATTCGATAGCTCTGTATCTCGCGGTCAACCTGCTGAATTCCCTGTTACAGGTGTAATCAAAGGTTGGGTAGAGGCACTACAACTAATGCCTGTTGGCTCTAAGTGGAAGCTATACGTACCACAAGATCTTGCGTACGGTGAGCGTGGCGCTGGTGCGGCTATCCCTCCATTTGCAGCTTTAGTTTTCGAAGTAGAACTATTAGATATTATCTAATTGAAACCATTTTCAATTACGATTAAATAAAACGGCGCACTAGCGCCGTTTTTTTGTCTAAACTGAATAGACTTTCTCACCTCTGAACCTTTCACTCTGATAGCCTTTAAAAATAAAATCACTTTTAAAAAACGCTCAACCTTTGGAGGTACTATGCGTAAAACACTCCTAACTCTAGCACTCCTATCAATCAACATTGGTAGTGCGCACGCATTCTTAGATTCAGTCACTCAAAAAAGTAAAGAAAGTGGCCTGATGGACATGGTCGGCAGCAGCTTGAACACCGAGTCTTCTCCATTAACAGACATGCTAACTAGCCAATTACCAGTATCCACTGAGCAAGCAGCCGGAGGCAGTGGTGCGCTACTCGCTTTGGCTCAAAGCCAGCTTTCGCAAGAAAATAGTAGTGAATTACAGTCTTTGATTCCTGGACTTTCAAACTTACAAGGAGCACAAAGCTTACTAGGAAATATTGAGAATATCAGTGCAGTAAAAAGTGCATTCGATACGTTAGGTTTAGACCCATCTATGATCAGTCAGTTTGCTCCAGTAATCTTGGATTACTTGAACAAGCAAGGCGCTAGCGAAGGGCTTCTAAGTTCGTTGGGCGGGTTGTGGAATACTAGTAAATAAGCGTAAGTGATAATCACTTTTTAAATTGCCAGTCTGCATGGGTTGAAATAAATGCAGGCTGGATATAAAGGTTTACTGAATTACAGATACAAAAAAGCCGAGCTAATGCTCGGCTTTCTCGTTCTTACGAACTGATTACTCAGCAGCTTCTTCAGCAGCTGGGCGATCTACAAGCTCAATGTAAGCCATTGGAGCTTTATCACCAGCACGGAAGCCAGCTTTTAGGATACGAGTGTAACCGCCCTGACGAGCAGCAAAACGTGGACCTAGTTCGTTAAATAGTTTTGCAACTACTTCGTTGTCACGAGTACGTGCAAATGCTAGACGACGGTTAGCAACACTGTCAGTCTTAGCTAGTGTAATCAAAGGCTCAACTACGCGACGTAGCTCTTTTGCTTTTGGCAAAGTAGTCTTGATAACTTCATGACGTACTAGAGAGCTAGCCATGTTGCTGAACATCGCTTTGCGATGTGAGCTGTTGCGGTTGAGTTGACGACCACTCTTACGATGGCGCATGACCTAATCCTTCTAACTAGTATCGATTAATCTTCAGCGATTGATGCAGGTGGCCAGTTTTCTAGGCGCATGCCCAGAGACAGACCACGTGACGCAAGTACGTCTTTAATCTCAGTAAGAGATTTTTTACCAAGGTTAGGCGTTTTAAGTAGCTCAACCTCAGTACGTTGTACTAGATCACCGATGTAGTGAATCGCTTCTGCTTTCAGACAGTTAGCAGAGCGAACTGTTAGTTCAAGATCGTCTACAGGACGCAGTAGGATCGGATCGAATTCTGGCTTCTCTTCCTTCTCCTCAGGAACTCGTACATCACGAAGATCTACGAATGCATCCAATTGTTCAGCTAGGATTGTAGCTGCACGACGGATTGCTTCCTCAGGTTCTAGAGTACCGTTTGTTTCCATATCGATAACAAGCTTGTCTAGATCAGTACGCTGTTCTACACGAGCAGCTTCTACAGCGTAGGCAATTTTGTCTACTGGGCTGTAAGTAGCATCTACTAGTAGGCGACCGATAGGACGCTCGTCTTCTTCGTTATGGATACGCGCAGAAGCTGGAACATAACCACGACCACGTTCAACTTTGATACGCATTGCGATCTCAGCGTTGTCATCCGTTAGGTGACAAATTACGTGTTCAGGGTTAGCGATCTCTACATCACCATCATGGGTGATGTCACCTGCAACCACAGGGCCCGAGCCTGATTTGTTCAAAGTAATGAACACTTCATCTTTGCCTTCGGCAACGCGCACAGCCAAACCTTTAAGGTTTAGAAGAATTTCAAGAATATCTTCTTGAACGCCTTCTTTCGTGCTGTACTCATGAAGTACGCCTTCAATTTCTACTTCTGTTACAGCACAACCTGGCATAGAAGATAGAAGGATGCGGCGAAGTGCATTACCCAGAGTATGACCAAAGCCACGCTCTAATGGCTCAAGAGTTACTTTTGCGTGAGTCGAGCTGATTTGTTCGATGTCAACTAGACGTGGCTTAAGAAATTCTGTTACAGAACCCTGCATTGTGTCCTCTCTTTAGTTTAAACCTTACTTAGAGTAAAGCTCGACGATCAATTGTTCGTTGATGTCAGCTGATAGATCAGAACGCTCAGGCATACGCTTGAATGTACCTTCCATCTTGCCACCATCTACTTCAATCCAAGTTGGTTTTTCACGTTGTTCAGCAACTTCTAGAGCTGCTTTGATACGAGCTTGCTGTTTAGCTTTCTCGCGAATAGAAACAACGTCATTAGCCGCTACTTTGAAAGAAGGAACGTTTACAACTTTACCGTTTACTAGGATAGCTTTGTGGCTAACTAGCTGACGTGCTTCTGCGCGAGTTGCGCCAAAGCCCATGCGGTAAACTACGTTATCAAGACGACCTTCAAGAAGCTGAAGTAGGTTTTCACCAGTGTTGCCTTTTAGGCGAGCAGCTTCTTTGTAGTAGTTACGGAATTGTTTTTCTAGAACGCCGTACATACGACGTACTTTTTGCTTCTCACGAAGCTGAACGCCATACTCAGATAGACGACCGCGACGAGCGCCGTGTACACCTGGTGCGTTATCAATTTTACACTTGGTATCGATCGCGCGAACACCAGACTTAAGGAATAAGTCAGTGCCTTCACGACGGCTAAGCTTCAGCTTAGGACCCAAATATCTTGCCATGATTCTTCTCCAATTGTCCTAGAAACGTTATACGCGACGTTTCTTAGGTGGACGACAACCGTTATGAGGGATTGGTGTAGCATCAACGATGTTTGTGATGCGGAAACCAGCGGCGTTTAGTGCACGAACAGTAGATTCGCGACCTGGACCAGGACCCTTAACCATAACTTCCAAGTTCTTTAGGCCGTATTCTTTAGCCATTTCAGCACAACGCTCAGCAGCAACCTGTGCAGCGAACGGAGTAGACTTACGAGAACCACGGAAACCAGAACCACCTGCAGTAGCCCATGCAAGAGCGTTACCTTGACGGTCAGTAATGGTTACGATTGTGTTATTGAAAGAAGCATGGATGTGCGCAACGCCATCTGCAACTTGCTTGCGTACGCGCTTACGAGCGCGAGTTGGTTGTTTAGCCATTGTACTCTACCTTCCCGATTATTTCTTGATCGGCTTACGCGGACCCTTACGGGTGCGAGCGTTGGTTTTAGTACGCTGTCCACGTAGTGGTAGACTGCGACGATGACGAAGACCACGGTAACAGCCAAGGTCCATAAGACGCTTGATGTTCATAGATACTTCACGACGTAGATCACCTTCTACAGTGTACTTAGCTACACCATCACGCAGTTGATCGATCTGCTCTTCAGTTAGTTCACTGATCTTAACATTTTCAGCAATACCCACTTCAGCTAGGATAGCTTGAGAGCGAGTTTTACCGATGCCGTAGATCGCTGTTAGAGCGATTACTGCATGTTTCTGATCAGGAATGTTAATGCCTGCTATACGGGCCATTATTCACTCCTAAGTGTTTCTATAAAAGAATTAGCCGCAGCAAAGCCCGTTATGGATACGCTGCGGAATACTACTTCTTTTGCACGCAAAAGGTAGGCCGAGGAATATACTCGACCCAACCTTCATTTTCAAGTAAAAATTTCTGCTAATTAGCCTTGGCGCTGTTTGTGCTTTGGCTCACTGCAAATCACGCGAACGACACCGTTACGCTTGATTACTTTACAGTTACGGCAGATTTTTTTAACGGAAGCACGAACTTTCATTGCTAAACTCCGTAAATGAAACTGAGTCTACCGCCGGATTAACGGCCGTAGCCTTTCAGATTCGCTTTCTTCAACACAGAATCATACTGTTGAGACATCAGATGAGTCTGTACCTGTGCCATAAAGTCCATAATTACAACAACTACGATTAGTAGCGATGTACCGCCGAAGTAGAAACGTACGTTCCACGCGACCATCATGAACTCGGGAATCAGACAGATAAAGGTAATGTACAGTGCACCAGCAAGGGTTAAACGTGTCATTACTTTATCAATGTATTTCGCTGTCTGCTCACCTGGGCGGATACCGGGTACGAATGCACCAGACTTCTTCAAGTTATCTGCTGTTTCACGCGGGTTGAAAACCAACGCCGTGTAGAAGAAACAGAAGAAGATAATTGCTGCTGCATAAAGCATTACATACAACGGTTGACCAGGGCTAAGAGCCAAAGACACGTCAGTTAACCAACCGAACGCGCTGCTCTCACCGTTTTGACCAAACCACTGAGCCAATGTTCCTGGGAACAAGATAATACTTGATGCAAAAATCGCTGGAATTACACCTGCCATGTTAATTTTAAGAGGCAAGTGCGAGCTTTGCGCAGCAAACACTTTACGACCTTGTTGACGTTTCGCATAGTTAACGACGATTCGGCGTTGACCACGTTCCATGAAAACAACGAAGTAAATTACTGCAAAAGCTAATACCGCGATTAGCAACAGAAGAAGTACATGCAATTCACCTTGACGCGCTTGCTCGATTGTTTGACCGATTGCAGAAGGCAATCCAGCAACAATACCTGCAAAAATCAGTATCGAAATACCGTTACCAATTCCGCGCTCTGTAATTTGTTCACCTAACCACATCAAGAACATGGTACCGGTTACTAAACTTACGGTAGCAATTAGCGTAAACATGGTTTGGTTGATAACAACCAGATTGTCGACCATGTTTGGTAGGCCAGTTGCAATACCTATAGCTTGGAAGGTTGCAAGTACAAGCGTGCCGTAGCGTGTGTATTGGCTTATCTTACGACGGCCTGCTTCACCCTCTTTTTTGAGTTCAGCTAACGCTGGATGAACTACAGTTAGCAATTGGACAACAATAGATGCCGAAATATACGGCATGATGCCCAATGCTAATATAGATGCACGCTCAAGAGCACCACCGGAGAACATGTTAAACATTTCAACGATGGTACCTTTTTGCTGTTCGAACAAATCGGCAAGTACAGCAGCGTCAATACCAGGAATCGGCACAAAAGAGCCGGCTCGGAATACTAAAAGTGCACCAATTACGAATAACAAGCGCGACTTTAGTTCACTTAAGCCGCTCTGAGCACTACGAAAATCTTGTCCTGGTTTCTTAGCCATCTGTACCTCGTTCCTCGAGATTATTCCTCGATTTTACCGCCTGCAGCTTCGATTGCAGCTTTAGCGCCTTTAGTCACACGTAGACCTTTAACAGTCACTGCTTTGTTGATTTCACCAGAAAGAACAACTTTTACAAACTCGATGTTCTTAGTGATGATGTTAGCAGCTTTAAGACTGTTTAGATCAACTACGTCACCAGAAACTTTCGCTAGCTCAGCTAGACGAACTTCAGCAGACACTAGGCTCTTACGAGAAGTGAAACCGAATTTTGGTAGACGTTGTTTCAGAGGCATCTGACCGCCTTCGAAACCTGGACGAACACTGCCGCCAGAACGTGATTTTTGACCTTTGTGACCACGGCCACCAGTTTTACCTAGGCCTGAACCGATACCACGACCTACTCGCTTCGCAGAAGTTTTCGCGCCAGCAGCCGGTGCTAGAGTATTCAAACGCATTCTGATTACTCCTCAACTTTAACCATGTAGTAAACCTTGTTGATCATACCGCGAATACACGGAGTATCTTCAAGTTCTACTGTGTGGTTGATTTTACGAAGACCTAGACCGCGCAAAGTAGCTTTGTGCTTTGGCAGACGACCAATTGAGCTTTTAGTTTGAGTTACTTTAATAGTTGCCATGGTGTTCTTACTCCGAAATAGATTCAACAGTTAGACCACGTTTAGCAGCAACCATTTCTGGTGACTTCATGCTACCTAGTGCATCGATCGTTGCACGAACGATGTTGATAGGGTTCGTAGAACCGTACGCTTTAGATAGTACGTTGTGTACACCAGCAACTTCTAGTACTGCACGCATCGCACCACCTGCGATAACACCAGTACCTTCTGCAGCAGGCTGCATGTAAACTTTAGAGCCCGAATGGCGACCTTTCACTGGGTGGTGAAGAGTGCCTTCGTTTAGAGCGATCGTAGTCATGTTACGACGCGCTTTTTCCATTGCTTTTTGAATCGCTGCAGGTACTTCACGAGCTTTGCCGTAACCGAAACCTACACGACCGTTACCGTCACCAACTACTGTTAGTGCAGTGAAGCTCATGATTCGACCACCTTTAACCGTTTTAGAAACACGGTTAACTGCGATTAGCTTTTCTTGCAAATCATTCGCTTGAACTTGTTGTTCTTTAGCCATCTTCCAACCCTACCTTAGAATTTCAGACCAGCTTCGCGAGCAGATTCTGCTAGCGCCGCTACTCGACCGTGGTATTGGAAACCAGAACGATCAAATGCAACTGCAGTTACGCCCTTCTCTAGAGCGCGCTCAGCAATAGCTTTACCCACTGCTTTAGCTGCATCAACGTTACCAGTGTATTTCACTTGCTCACGGATCGCTTTTTCTACAGTAGAAGCTGCTGCGATAACCTCAGAGCCGTTAGCCGCGATAACCTGTGCGTACACGTGACGAGGAGTACGGTGTACAACTAGGCGAGTCGCACCCAGTTCTGCAATCTTACGACGTGCACGTGTAGCACGACGGATGCGAGATGCTTTCTTATCCATAGTGTTACCTTACTTCTTCTTAGCTTCTTTAGTACGCACATTTTCATCTGCGTAACGAACACCTTTGCCTTTGTATGGCTCAGGCTCACGGTAAGAACGAATGTCAGCCGCAACTTGACCAACTAGTTGCTTGTCAGCACCAGTGATCACGATTTCAGTTTGGCTTGGACATTCAGCTTTAATACCCGCTGGCAACTCGTGCTCAACTGGGTGTGAGAAGCCTAGTGTTAGACCTACAGCGTTGCCTTTGATAGCAGCACGGTAACCTACACCTTTAAGAGTTAGCTTCTTAGTAAAGCCTTCAGTAACACCAACAACCATGTTGTTAACTAGAGCGCGAGCAGTACCTGCTTGAGCCCATGCGTTAGCAACACCTTCTTTAGGACCGAAAGTCAGGTTATTTTCTTCCTGAGCGATTACAACTGCGTTGTTAAGAACGCGAGTTAGTTCGCCTTTCGCACCTTTTACAGTGATTTCTTGGCCGTTTAGTTTCACCTCTACGCCAGCTGGAATAGCGACAGGTGCTTTTGCAACACGAGACATAGTCTACTCCTTATTAAGCTACGTAAGCGATGATTTCACCACCAAGACCTGCTTTACGTGCAGCGCGGTCTGACATAAGACCCTTGGAAGTAGAAACGATAGCAATACCAAGACCACCCATTACAGAAGGAAGTTCATCTTTCTTCTTGTAAACACGTAGACCTGGACGAGAAACACGTTTAAGTTGCTCGATTACTGGTTTAGCTTGGAAGTACTTAAGTGTAACTTCTAGCTCAGGTTTTGCTTCGCCTTCAACAGCGAAGTCAACGATGTAACCTTCAGCTTTTAGTAGTGCAGCAATTGCAACTTTAAGCTTTGAAGAAGGCATTTTTACAGCAACTTTGTTTGCTGCCTGACCGTTACGAACACGGGTCAGCATATCCGAAATCGGATCTTGCATGCTCATATGATTTACTCCAAATGATTAAGTGGCAATTACCAGCTAGCCTTACGAAGACCCGGAATCTCGCCTTTCATGCAAGCTTCACGAACCTTAATACGGCTTAGACCGAACTTACGTAGGTAACCGTGTGGACGACCAGTTTGGTTGCAACGGTTGCGCTGACGTGATGCACTTGAATCACGTGGAAGAGATTGCAGTGTAAGAACCGCGTTCCAACGATCTTCTTCAGATGCGTTTACATCGCTGATGATAGCTTTTAGCGCTGCACGCTTTTCAGCGAACTTAGCTACTAGCTTCGCACGTTTTGCTTCACGTGCTTTCATTGAATTTTTAGCCATAACAGTAACCCTTCACCTTACTTACGGAATGGGAAGTTAAAGGCAGCCAGCAGAGCACGGCCTTCCTCATCAGTACCAGCAGACGTCGTAATAGTGATGTCTAGACCGCGTACTCGATCAACTTTATCAAAGTCGATTTCCGGGAAGATGATTTGCTCGCGAACGCCCATGCTGTAGTTACCGCGACCGTCAAAAGACTTAGCGCTAACACCACGGAAGTCACGTACACGTGGAAGAGCGATGTTAATTAAACGCTCAAGAAAATCCCACATACGTTCGCCACGCAAGGTTACTTTACAACCGATAGGGTAGCCTTCACGGATTTTGAAACCTGCAACAGATTTGCGCGCTTTTGTGATAAGTGGCTTTTGACCAGAGATCGTTGCCATATCAGACGCTGCATTTTCTAGCAGTTTCTTATCGTTGATTGCTTCACCAACACCCATGTTTAGGGTGATTTTCTCGATTCTAGGGACTTGCATGACGCTTGTGTAACCGAACTGTTTGGTCAGTTCAGCGACTACAGACGACTTGTAGTAATCATGCAGTTTCGCCATAGTAGAACTCCAAATTACTTCTATTAGTTAGAAACGGTTTCGCCGTTAGACTTGAAGAAACGAACTTTTTTGCCGTCTTCAAAACGGAAACCGATACGGTCAGCTTTACCAGTAGCTGCGTTAAAGATAGCCACGTTAGAAACGTCGATAGCTGCTTCTTGCTCTACGATACCGCCTTGGATACCCATAGCTGGAACAGGTTTCTGATGTTTCTTAACTAGGTTGATACCTTCAACGATAACTTTACCAGTTGCTAGAACCTTAGTTACTTTACCTTTCTTGCCTTTGTCTTTACCAGCAAGAACGATTACTTCGTCATTACGACGGATTTTAGCTGCCATTTCTACGTGCTCCTTACAGAACTTCTGGAGCCAGTGAAACGATCTTCATGAACTTATCGCCACGAAGTTCGCGTGTCACAGGACCAAAGATACGTGTACCGATTGGTTGCTCAGTATTGTCGTTTAGCAATACGCAAGCATTTCGGTCGAAGCGAATGACAGAACCGTCAGGACGACGTACGCCTTTACGGGTGCGCACTACCACCGCCTTCAGAACATCACCTTTTTTAACTTTACCGCGAGGGATTGCTTCCTTCACAGTAACTTTGATGACGTCACCGATATGTGCATAACGGCGGTGAGAGCCACCCAGAACCTTAATACACATTACGCTGCGTGCGCCTGAGTTATCAGCTGCGTCCAGCATACTTTGCATTTGGATCATGTTAGTGCTCCGCTAAATATTAATAACTAGACCCATCACGGGTCGGGCTGCCTCTTTAAAAGGGACGCGAATTGTACCACCCTTTTTTGTGATTGGGTAGTCAAAAAATAAACGGCTCCAAAAATATTTTGGAGCCGCTTTAGTTTCATAGAATTAACGAGATTAAATCTTCGCCTTTTCTAGAACTTTTACCAAAGTCCAAGACTTAGTCTTAGACAGTGGACGACACTCTGCGATTTCAACTGTGTCGCCTAGGCCACACTCGTTGTTCTCGTCATGTGCGTGTACTTTAGTCGTACGTTTTACGTATTTACCGTAGATTGGGTGTTTTACGAAACGTTCGATAGCAACAGTGATAGACTTGTCCATCTTGTCGCTAACAACACGACCTTGTTGAGTACGTTTTACTTCGCTCATTATGCGCCTGCCTTCTCAGTCAAAACAGTTTTCACACGTGCGATATCACGGCGTACAGCTTTCAGAGTATGAGTTTGCTGTAGTTGACCAGTCGCAGCTTGCATGCGCAAGTTGAACTGTTCGCGTAGCAAATTCATTAGCTCAGCGTTAAGCTCTTCAACGCTTTTCTCGCGTAGATCTTGTGCTTTCATCACATCACCTGCTTAGTTACAAATGTAGTTTTGAAAGGCAGTTTACGTGCCGCAAGACGGAACGCTTCACGTGCCAATTCTTCAGGTACACCACCCATTTCGTACATAACCTTACCAGGTTGGATTTGGGCTACCCAGTACTCAACGTTACCTTTACCCTTACCTTGACGAACTTCAAGTGGTTTTTCTGTGATTGGTTTGTCTGGGAACACACGGATCCAGATTTTACCTTGACGCTTAACGTGACGTGTCATTGCACGACGTGCCGCTTCGATTTGACGAGCAGTTAGACGACCACGGCCAACAGCTTTAAGACCGAATTCGCCGAAGCTTACATCAGTACCTTTAGCTAGACCACGGTTACGACCAGTCTGAACCTTACGGAACTTAGTACGTTTAGGTTGTAGCATCTGTCGACTCCTTACTTACGGCCTTTACGCTGCTTCTTAGGCTTGTCGCCTTTAGGCTCTACAGCGTTAGCTGCTGGCATACCACCTAGGATTTCACCTTTGAAGATCCAAGTTTTAATGCCGATCACACCGTATTGAGTGTGAGCCGAAGAAGTTGCGTAATCAATGTCAGCACGTAGAGTGTGTAGAGGCACACGGCCTTCACGGTACCACTCTGAACGTGCGATTTCAGCGCCGCCTAGACGACCGCTTACTTCCACTTTGATACCTTTAGCGCCTAGGCGCATTGCGTTTTGTACTGCGCGCTTCATAGCACGACGGAACATAACACGACGCTCTAGCTGAGACGCGATGCTGTCACCAACAAGTTGCGCATCTAGTTCAGGCTTACGTACTTCAGCGATGTTAATTTGCGCTGGTACACCTGCAATTTTAGCTACAGCTGCGCGTAGCTTCTCAACGTCTTCACCTTTCTTACCGATAACAACGCCTGGACGAGCAGTGTGAATAGTCACACGGATGCTCTTAGCAGGACGCTCGATAACGATACGTGATAGAGACGCTTTTTTCAGTTCACTTGTAAGGAACTGACGTACCTTGAAGTCGCCGTCTAGGTTGTCAGCGAAATCTTTGGTGTTAGCAAACCATGTAGCATTCCAAGGCTTAACGATGCCTAGACGAATACCATTTGGATGTACTTTTTGACCCATTGCTTACTCTCCTAGTCTCTAGCGATCTGCTACAACAACAGTGATGTGGCTTGAACGCTTCAAGATACGATCCGCACGACCTTTAGCACGAGGCATAATACGCTTCATGGTTGGGCCTTCATCTACAAAGATTTTTGCGACATTCAGATCGTCAATATCTGCACCTTCGTTGTGCTCCGCGTTAGCGATAGCAGACTCTAGAACTTTCTTAACTAGTGCAGCAGCTTTTTTGTTGCTGAACGTTAGGATTTCTAGAGCTTGGTCAACAGATTTACCACGGATTAGATCCGCAACTAAGCGAGCTTTCTGAGGCGAAATGCGAGCAAAGTTATGTTTAGCAATTGCTTCCATTATCTACTCCTTAGCGCTTCTTAGCTTTCTTATCCGCAGCGTGACCGCGGTAAGTGCGTGTTGGTGCGAATTCACCCAGTTTGTGACCGATCATTTCATCAGTTACAAATACTGGTACGTGCTGACGACCATTATGGACAGCGATGGTCAAACCGATCATCGTAGGGATGATCATTGAACGACGGGACCAAGTCTTAATAGGCTTTTTGTCTCCGCTTTCCACCGCTTTCTCTACCTTCTTCAGCAAGTGTAGGTCAATAAAAGGACCTTTCTTGAGAGAACGTGGCATGGCGATTCCTCTTTATATAGATTACTTGTTACGACGACGTACGATGTACTTGTCAGTGCGTTTGTTCTTACGAGTCTTGAAGCCTTTAGTAGGCATACCCCAAGGAGATACTGGGTGACGACCACCAGAAGTACGGCCTTCACCACCACCATGTGGGTGGTCAATCGGGTTCATTACAACACCACGAACCGTTGGACGGATACCGCGATGACGTGATGCACCTGCTTTACCAAGTTCACGTAGCATGTGCTCAGAGTTACCAACTTCACCGATTGTTGCACGGCCTTCAGAAAGAACTTTGCGCATCTCGCCAGAACGTAGACGGATAGTTACGTACGCACCGTCGCGAGCAACGATTTGAGCGTAAGCACCAGCCGAACGAGCTAGCTGACCACCTTTACCAGGCTTAAGTTCAACGTTATGTACTGTTGAACCTACTGGGATATTACGCATTGGTAGAGTGTTACCAGCTTTGATTGGTGCATCAACACCAGACTGAATAACATCACCAGCTACAACACCTTTAGGTGCTAGGATGTAGCGACGCTCACCGTCTTTGTAAAGAACTAGAGCAATGTTTGCGCTACGGTTTGGATCGTATTCAAGACGCTCAACTGTCGCTGGAATACCATCTTTAGTACGTTTGAAGTCAACTACACGGTAGTGGTGCTTGTGACCACCGCCGATGTGACGTACTGTGATACGACCCTTGTTGTTACGACCACCGTTCTTAGAGTTTTTCTCTAGAAGAGGTGCGTATGGCTTGCCCTTGTGTAGGTCAGCGTTAACAACTTTAACAACGTGACGACGACCAGGGGAAGTCGGCTTACATTTAACAATAGCCATTTTTAACTACTCCTGTTATTCCGCGCCGCCAACGAAGTCAAGATCTTGACCTTCTTTCAAAGTAACGTACGCTTTCTTAACGTCGCTGCGGCGACCTTGGCGTAGACCTTGACGTTTGGTCTTACCCTTAGTGATAAGAGTATTTACAGACTTAACTTCAACTTCAAATAGCTTTTCTACAGCTGCTTTGATCTCTTTTTTAGTCGCATCTTTAGCTACTTTGAAAACGATAGTGTTCGCTTTCTCAGCTGCCATAGTTGCTTTTTCAGAGATGTGCGGTGCACGTAGAACTTTTAGGATACGCTCTTCAGTGATCATGCTAGCATTTCCTCTACTTGCTTAACTGCTTCTGCAGTCATTACAACTTTGTCAAACGCGATTAGAGATACTGGATCGATACCAGCAACATCACGTGCGTCAACTTTGTATAGGTTACGAGCAGCTAGGAATAGATTCTCATCTACTTCGCTAGTCACGATTAGAGCGTCAGTTAGCTCAAGCTCTTTAAGCTTAGCAACTAGCTCTTTAGTCTTTGGTGCTTCAACTGAGAAGTTATCAACAACGATTAGACGCTCTTGACGAACAAGCTCAGAAAGAATGCTCTTCATAGCACCACGGTACATTTTTTTGTTTACTTTTTGGCTGTGATCTTGTGGTTTCGCAGCAAAAGTAACACCACCTGTACGCCAGATTGGGCTACGGATTGTACCAGCACGCGCACGGCCAGTACCTTTTTGACGCCATGGCTTAGCGCCACCGCCAGAAACTTCTGAACGTGTTTTTTGAGCACGAGTACCTTGACGAGCACCTGCTGCGTACGCAACAACTACTTGGTGTACAAGAGCTTCGTTAAACTCACGTCCGAAAGTAGTTTCGGAAACAGTTAGTGCATCGGCACCTTTAACCATTAGTTCCATTACTTACTCCTGAGACGTTATGCTTTAACAGCTGGTTTAACGATCACGTTGCCGCCAGTTGCGCCTGGGACTGCACCTTTAATAAGAAGCAGGTTGCGCTCAGCGTCAACACGTACGATCTCTAGGTTTTGAGTCGTTACACGCTCAGCACCCATGTGACCTGCCATTTTCTTGCCTTTAAATACGCGACCTGGAGTCTGACATTGACCGATAGAACCAGGAGCACGGTGAGACAATGAGTTACCGTGAGTCATATCTTGAGTACGGAAGTTCCAACGCTTAACAGCGCCTTGGAAACCTTTACCCTTAGATGTACCAGTAACGTCTACTTTCTTAGTTTCGTTGAATAGTTCAACAGTTAGTTCTGAACCAACTTCGAACTCTTCGCCGTTTTCTAAACGGAATTCCCAAAGACCGCGACCAGCTTCAACGCCAGCTTTAGCAAAGTGACCTGCTTCAGCTTTGTTTACACGGTTAGCTTTCTTAGAACCAGCTGTAACCTGGATTGCTGCGTAGCCGTCAGTTTCAAGAGTTTTCACTTGAGAAACACGGTTAGCTTCAACCTCAACAACTGTTACTGGGATAGAAACGCCTTCTTCAGTAAATACGCGGGTCATGCCCACTTTACGACCGATTAGACCAATCATACTTCTAATCTCCCTTAACCTAGGCTAATTTGAACGTCAACGCCCGCAGCAAGGTCTAGACGCATTAGAGCATCAACAGTCTTGTCTGTTGGCTCAACGATGTCGATTAGACGCTTGTGAGTACGGATTTCGTACTGGTCACGTGCTTTCTTGTTAACGTGTGGAGAGATAAGAACTGTGAAACGCTCTTTACGAGTTGGCAGTGGGATTGGACCACGAACCTGTGCGCCAGTGCGCTTAGCTGTTTCAACGATTTCCGCTGTAGAAGCATCGATTAGTTTGTAATCGAAAGCTTTTAGGCGGATACGGATACGTTGGTTCTGCATGAGACAGAGCTCCAAATTTAATAAATTACACAAACAATATCGCCACTCAAACTCGTCGAGACGAGAGAATGCCGATTGATTTATGTGAAACCGTAGCATCCAAGATTAGGACGCATTGTCAGTTAATTTTCGATTAACTATCCCTATATGCCAAAGTCACCTTTGAGGATAGTTTTTCCGAAGAAAAGATAGCTAATTGTATTAACCGCGAACATAAGCTGAGTATACATTACCTCACAAATCCTTAGATTTGCTCGCTCCTCACTGCTCATTGGTTCACAACTGGCTTAACCAGTGCGCTGCATTATACAGATCACACTTTAGGTTGCAAGCGCTGAGTGAAAAATAATCGGGAATATTCCAAACCCCATACATTCCTCTTCGCTTGGTAGCCATTAAAGTAAATTACCACCATCTAAAGAAGGTGGCTTTGTGTGAGCCCCCTAAAAGGGGGCCTTTGTTTAGTCCAGCGCCAATTGCTGCTGCTCTAC
>NZ_JAWOTE010000028.1:0-52894 GCF_033338695.1 Vibrio sp. Vb1166
GTATCATTGAAACCTAATTTGAAGCCGAAGCTTCTAATTGGATTATCATCAACGAGTGCCCACACAGATTGATAGGTTCTTATTTTTAAAGAGCTTTTCTAACATTTTCAGCAACTTAGTTGCTCGTCGTTAGGGGTGCGTATCTTACTTCACACCGTGAGAGAGTCAAGCATTTTTTTCAAATTTCTTTTCTCTCAATTCCGACTCGCTGTGTGACTTTCGTCTCACTCCGTGTCGGTGGATGCGCAGTATAGGGAGTTGAGAAATTAGTACAAGCGTTTTTTGCAAATAAAAAACCAACCGGTCACAAATTAGCCCAAAGTGCGATATTTGCATATTTCTTCGTCACATTTGAGACATATCACAGCAATTGGTTGGAAAAACACCAACCATATACGTAAGATTCATGTGTCTATTCTGTTAATGGACAATCGATCTCTTTATCACTATGTGTAGTAATTAAAATGACGTCTAAAAAAAATCTGATTTTATGTGTTGGGCTGGCCATCGTTGGGGGAATCATTTTCTCTCAATTCATCATCCCACCAGCCTTGAGCTTCCTCATTGGTGTTATCGCTACTGCTTTTCTTTTTTCATTTTCTAGCAAAACACCTGTTCTTCAATCTTCGGAGCCTGATCCTTCAACTAAAACGCTGTATGTCGGCAACCTTCCTTATAAGGCCAATGAGAGTCATGTTCGCGATTTGTTTGCTGAATATGGACAGGTCTATGCGGTACGCTTAATGAAAGATAAGCGTACTGGAAAAAGAAGAGGGTTTGGTTTTGTCGTGATGGCTGCGGCAGATGCCAAGCCAGCTATCGCTAAACTTAATGAAAAGGAATATATGGAAAGAACGCTAAAAGTTAGAATTGCGAACGATCCTAAACATCCGGATGGTGGTAAACCTGAACAGGATTAAAACCTAGCTTCTTTAAACAAATGTTCAGTGCATCTTCCTGCCAAGGAGTTGCACTGGCATAAATCGACTTACTTCCCTCTTCTGTATCCTCAATTTCATCACTTAATAGCAATGCTTTTACTCGACGTGCAATCGCTGCGCCTGAATCAATTAAAGTAACGTCTCCACCCAAAGCTTGATGAATCTCCTCTTTGATTAAAGGGAAGTGAGTACAACCGAGCACCGCAACATCGACTTTATCGCGAAGGGGAAGCAGGATATTTGTCAGTTCGTCGAGAGAAACGCTGTTGCCTCGCAACTTCTCTTCGGCCATATCTACCAAGCGAGTTGATCCCACCAGCTCAACTGGTTTGCCTTGCGCAAAGTCCCGTATTAACTCGTGAGTATATTGGCGTGTTACTGTCGCCGGAGTGGCGATCAGCCCTACCCCTTTTGATGCTAAAAGCGATGCGGGTTTAATCGCAGGGACAACACCAACAACGGGAATCGATAAGTTTTCGCGTAAGGAAGGAAGCACTATGGTGCTCGCCGTGTTGCAAGCAATGACAACAATGTCGACTTGGTGTTCTTCGACTAATGAAGAGACCAGTCGGTTAACTCGTGAAATGAGTACAGCCTGATCGAGTTCACCATAAGGGTAAGCCTGATTATCGAATAAGTATAAGTAGTCTAGCTGGGGCAATAGGCGATGTATCTCTTGGAATACAGAAAGGCCACCAACACCGGAGTCAAAAACTAGGACTTTTTTCTTACTTGCTACTCGCACGAGCCTTACCTAAAGAACAGAAACGTTGCGATCATACTGCGTAGATTTGTTTTGGCAATGCTTTAGCATGGTATCTTTGATGGCTGAATCTATCTCCAGATTCTACATCTCGCTTCGTCAACTCGATATGTCCTTGAAAAGATGGCGAAGACGTGACCAATGTGTGAAATTCACCATTTTCTCCACAGGGATCAATTTGACTTGGTAATGACTCTATTAGGGCTTTGTCATACCAGCGACCACACCATTCTGGAGGGAGAACTCTTCCGTCGATGGTGATTAACATAGTTTGAATACCACGCTCTATGATTTCCATCGCTAGTTTTTCGCTGCTCTCCCCTAATAGAGGAAAGACGCATTCCCAGCCAACAGGTTCAATATAGCTGCGTCGGTAATCGGCAATGCCATTACAAAACATATCACCAAATGCGACAGCTTCTATGTTCAGACCACTACTTTGTAATGCATTAACGATGGTCGATTGATAAATGTCGTTACTTGGAAAGACTTCAGGTAGCTCGATAGTAATGAGCGGAAGCGCAAGTAAGTCTGCTTGCATTTGTACGACTTCAAGCGGAGTTGCTTGGAAAGGGACTTCTTTCCCTACGTAAGTCGTGTACAAACCGACAACTTGATAATTTGGATTCTCGTTAAGGCGCTCAAGCGTTAATGTCGAATCTTTACCGCTGGACCAACTGATCACCACTCGCTTGGGTTTCTTCATTCGATTTTCCACCACAAAATATTAAAAACCGCCCGAAGGCGGTTTGTGCTCATTCACGATTAGAATTCGTAGCCAACGTTGAGATAGTACGCTCGCTCTGCAGCAGGGTAACCTTTTGCCATCTCATACTCTTCATCAAGTAGATTATCGATACGAGCGCTAATAGAGGTCGACTCATTCGGATAGTAAGTCACTGCCGTATCAACCAACGAGTAAGAAGAAAGCGTAATATCTTGTGAAGGCCAAGTGCTGTAATCCACATCTGGACGCTTACCGACGTACTGATAGCTAACCGACC
Source organism: Vibrio sp. Vb1166 (assembly GCF_033338695.1). Lineage (NCBI taxonomy): Bacteria > Pseudomonadati > Pseudomonadota > Gammaproteobacteria > Vibrionales > Vibrionaceae > Vibrio > Vibrio sp. Vb1166. Next base: position 2,709 of record NZ_JAWOTE010000028.1, read on the forward strand.
AATCCACTTTATCGAAGCTCACTAAAGCATTCCACTTATACATTTCTTTAGCGCGACGCTGCAACTGATGCCCTTTATCGTCTTCAGCATCTTTGTAATCTGCACTCAACTGGTGCTGCACAATCCCTGTATCAAACTCAGCAACAAGCTCCACACCTTGGATATGTGTTTCACCATCGACATTCAAATATTTGTATGTGGTTTGATGGTAATCGATAAGATTCGTGATTTTATAGTCATAACCCGTTACGGACCAAAAAACGCCTTGGACATCACCGCTGAATGCTAGCTCCCAAGCATCTGACTCTTCCGGCTTAAGATCTTTCTCACCGTATGTTGGGTCATACTGTTGATATAGGTTTGGAGCCTTAAACGCAGTACCAAAAGAAGCTTTAACCCCAAACTCTGGCACAAACTGGTAACCAGCCGCTAAGCTGTAAGTGAACTCACTACCGTATTCTTCGTTATCATCAAGGCGAGCACTGCCCTCAAGCATTGCTTTATCAATACTGGTGGTTGCCATACCAAACAGAGCGCCATTGGTACGATCAAACGTTTTATTCGCACTCTTGTCTTTATAAGACTCATTACGCCAGTCAATACCACCAGCAAACGTCGTATTGTTGTTTAGCAAGTAACTGTTGGTCCACTGGACATTTTGCTGCTCAAGTTCATCTTCAGTACCTGAGTGTTTGCCTTTTGCTTGCTCATAGTTCCAAGACTTCTGTTTCTGTGCTGTTACTTGTAGTTCTGACATCACATTATCAGACTGATACTTACCGCCCAGAGTGACAGAAAGATCGTCTTTTTCTGCTTCGTAGTAACCGCGACTGCCGTAGCTGCTGTCATATTGATAAACATTTTCGTAAGCACGCAGGTTACCAAATGCAGACCACTGGTCATTGAAGTTATGCACGTAACCTAGCAGACCATTCTTTGTATCAAAGCCATGGCGATCACCGTCATTAACTCCCGGTACAGGACGAACGTTATAACCATCATCACTTTCACTACCAAGCGCGATATTTAGCTGGCCGCTCTCTGTGACTTTAATACCAGATGCCACACTCAATTCCTGGTAATCTAAGCTGCCTAAACCCGCACTTAACTTCGTTCCTTCTTCGTCAGCACGCGCAATGGTGATGATATTGATCACGCCACCAATCGCTTCTGAGCCGTAAAGTGACGCACGCGCACCACGCACGTACTCAATACGTTGAACGTAAGTAAGTGGGATTTGGTTAAAGTCCACAGCGCCCTTCGCTGCTCGTGCAAAACGCACGCCATCAACCAGTACTAAAACTTGGTCGGAACTGGTTCCACGAACAAATAAAGACGCTAGCTGACCACGACCACCATTTTGTGAAACTTGAATCCCGGTAAGGCGACGCAATACATCTGGTAGGGTTTTCGCTTGAATGCGATCGATGTCTTGTCGAGTAACTACTTCGACATCTGCCAACGTACGGCTTTCGGCTTGCTCAAAACGGTTTGCCGTAACAACGATGGTTTCGTCAGTGGAGGTTTCTTGGGCCTGTAGATAAGAGACAGGTGAAAGCAGCGATGCCAAAGTGATCGCCAGTGCGGATTTTCTCATTGTATTGTCCTAAATCGCGTAATTCCTTCCGAGCCCTGTCATCATGACAGTCCAGTGCTGTGGCTCAGTTGTTGGCAGGTATTCGGACTCAAGAGCACGGGTGTACCGCCTACTTGCTCGACTTCCCACATAAACTAATGCAGTGTCTGATGAGCGTTCGTTCTCTTTTACCGCTGCGCGTCAGTTCTGGATTCACACCAGATTCCCATTTCAGCCATCTAGATTGCTAGATAGCACCAACTTGAGGCAAATATTATTCAGCTATTGATTATTTGTCCAGCCAATATTGCCCTTAGAAGTTGTAACGTTTTGATTGATTTTGCTTTCTACTCTGCCTGTACGCACTATCTTTAAATCAATTCCAGTACAAAACTGGACATCCTATTGAGATTGAATAAAATCTGCGCTCTTAAATTGAATGCACCATAAAAGGTAAGATCATGGCTACTCTTGATGTAAACCCACAACGCTACCAAGAACAACTGGCTGAAAAAGTCGAACGTCTCACGGATATGTTCGCGCCATACAACATGCCAGAACTGGAAGTGTTTGAATCACCAGAGCAGCACTACCGCATGCGTGCTGAGTTCCGTGTTTGGCATGAAGGCGAAGATCTTTACTACATCATGTTCAACCAAGAAACTCGTGAGAAGTACCGTGTTGACCAATTCCCTGCAGCAAGCCGTCTGATCAACGACCTGATGCCGCTATTGGTTGAAGCGATGAAAGACAACGACTCACTACGTCGTAAACTGTTCCAAGTGGATTTCCTATCGACGCTAAGTGGTGAGATTCTGGTCTCACTCCTTTACCATCGCCAACTTGATGAAGAGTGGATTGAAAACGCGAAAGCCCTTAAACAGCGTTTAAATGATGAAGGCTTTAACCTAAACATCATTGGTCGCGCTCGTAAGATGAAGATTGTCCTAGACCGAGACTACGTTATCGAGAAGCTCGATGTAAATGGTCAAAGCTACATCTACCAACAAGTAGAGAACAGCTTCACTCAGCCGAACGGCAAAGTCGCAGAGAAGATGCTGGAATGGGCTGTCGACTGTACCCAAGAAAGCACTGGTGACCTACTAGAACTTTACTGTGGTAACGGTAACTTCTCGCTGGCGTTGGCACAGAATTTCGACCGCGTACTTGCAACTGAGCTAGCGAAGCCATCTGTGGTATCTGCACAGTACAACATCGCTGCCAATAAGATTGATAACGTACAAATCTTACGTCTATCAGCAGAGGAATTTACTCAAGCGATCGAAGGTAAGCGTGAATTCCGTCGTCTACAAGATGCAGGTGTGGATCTGAAGAGCTACAACTGCAACACGATTTTTGTCGATCCACCACGTGCTGGGATGGATGTCGATACTTGTAAAATGGTGCAAGGTTACGAGCGCATCATGTACATCTCTTGTAACCCTGAAACTCTAAAAGAGAACTTGGACATTCTATGCGAAACACACAACGTGACGCGTTTTGCTCTGTTTGACCAATTCCCTTATACCCACCATATGGAGTCTGGAGTGCTTCTAGAGCGCATAAAATAAGGACATGAACGGCTTTTATCTTTAGCAAAAAACACCCTGGGTACGGCTTGGGGTACGGGGACAATAAAGTCTAACCCTTAAGCCATCACAGGAAGCCATATTTTACACATACCAAATTCGATGACAGATTGGGCACGTTTTAACAAGCAGGATTAGATACAAGGGTCAATAACAACAAGAAAGGTTTGTATTTAACTTTCACCAGACAGCATTGTGTCTTCAAGCAGAGTGATGAATGAGGCACAATCGCCTAGATAGTTAGGGTAGGCTTCCGAAAGTTGGCCCATATTTTTTGTGGATATGAGAAGGGTATTGAGTCTCGAGGTTGCTCGTGAGTAGCTACGAGTGACTTTCTCAGCTGCGTTATAAACTGAAATTGCTTGGCTGTAATTTTCAAACTCTTCACTAAAGATCAATTCTCGTGAAGTTTCGTTAATAACTAGCAATACGTGCTCAATGGAACTATCACAGTAAGAATTAACCTTTTCAGATAAAATTTTAAAACTACTCAACCGATTTAGCGCATTGATTTCGCGGTCCAAGACGACCAAACGCTTTGAAAAATCGGCTTTATCGATATCACTTAACTCTATAGCCCCTTCAGCATCAGCAATGCATTGGCTCATTATCGAAAGCAATTCTTCCCACTGAACCTGTAAACTGCTCTTGCCTTCATTTGAACTGTGAGAGTGAGTCTTAATCTTGGTACCTTCTAGGATGTCGACAATTTCCACTGTAGTAGCCCAAAGATGTTGAAGTCGAGTACGTAGCTGAGCCTCAATGTTAAAACTTTTACCGCTAGCATGGTCATAGCGATAAATCACATGCAAGCTTCGGTAACCACAATCATTAGGTTTAGGACTAGTAATATAGTCATCAATATCTTTAATTCTAACTCGGCCTACCTTCTCAACTGTAAGTTGCAGTTGAGATTTCACCTTCTCCAATGAAATTAAATCCGGAAAAATCGCCCTGCAGCCGCCAATATCATTCATATTGGTTACACAAGTAGCATTTGCCGTTTCACCATCAAGAGATTTACGCTGCAACTTATCTACGATTGTTTCTAAGCGCTTTAACCGTGTAACTGGTTTAACATCTATACCCAGCTCACGGCAACAGCGACCAACAAGATATGCGATAGTGTTTAATGGCTTTTCGTGTGCGGCTCGAAACTGTTGGATTGTAGCAGTAGCTGACTTGAGGTCGCCCTCTATCTTGCGAAGCCGTCTTCCAGCTTTCTTTACTCCATTATTTGAGTACGAGAAGTCTTCAGCAGCACTTTCATTTACCGTTCTTTCTATAAAATCTTGAAAGTCCAGTTCGTAGTCGTCTTGGAAGGTTTTTGAAGCTTGTTCAGCTGTGGGAGTGTCGTCAATGTAAAAACTGACGACACTATTTTCTTTGTTACTCACAGGCTAGCTGTTCGTCCGGATTGTTTGATTTGAGTGTAATGGGCTTGAATCAAATGGTCCGGAATCACTTTTTGGTGTGTGCCATCCCATACCTGATGCCATGGACTTCCTTCGCGGTGAGTTAAATCTACAAGTTGAGGCCCCGTCAAATGGCCCAGCTTAGAGACTACATCTTTAACAATAGACTCACTTTCTTGGTCTAGTGCTACATCACATTGTTCAGTGATCACACTACTACCGTAAGATTTAAAGCGAAAGTAAACAGATGGCACCACTGGACCAAACTTCCAAGCAAATACATCATCTACGACGAGAGGACGCTGGAAGTGTGCCAATGATAAACCATGACAAACATAGGTAAGTTTTTGTAGCTGCAAATTGGAGAAGCATTTACCTTGCTCTTTCGCATGCTTGAGCAAGCTCCATGCAACGTCTACAGCACTGTATGTGTGATATGCTTTCATTTTTTATTCCAATTTCGTCCAAATAGTTTACATAATCCGGTTGATATAACGCAAAAAGTGTAAACCATCGCTGTATTTAAAGACAGTGATTTTATTAACTGTTAGATGCTAGTTCGCAAAAATAAGCAACATGTTCATGTGGATAGTCAGCGCTGACAGCGCGTTATATGCTCACATGCAGTAAGCAGACAATTTCCTTACATTAAGCACACCAAGTGTGTATTTTCACCCAAGCTGATCACTCAATAACCCGATCTCCTTCATGTTAATACTCACACCAAGCGCCTAGCCACCAGCTCTACTAGTGGTATTTATAGTGTAAAGATGCTTAGTCTTGGTCACTGTCCTTTGGCTGCATGTGAATAATTGAACGACCTTTTCTTTCTAGAGTCAGTTGTAACGGTTCATCTGCATGATGGTTAGTAGAAACATTGTCGCTTTCAGAGGCCTTGTGAAGGTTCTCTTTTTTAAGAGTCGCAATTTTTGACTCCAACTCTAAAATTTTTTTTCGAGCAGAGCCTAACTCCTTTTCTAACGTGGTATTGGCTGTAGCTTCTAGTGATAGAATTCTATCAGTTTCTTGTAACTTTCGAACTTCGAGCATTGATGTTAATGAACCATTTACAAGCTCTTCAAGAACCTTCTGCTGAGTCTGTCCCCTCTTTGTGGCTAAAGCTTGAAGATTTTGACCAAATTCTATCGTGAGTTCAAAATTATACTGTTTTTTCCCCTTCCGCTTTTGCTTTTCTCTTCTCGACCTTTTCCCCCAAGCTCCATGCATAAGTAACCAGATCTCTCTACCATCAGCTGAATTTTTACAATCTATAAAAAAATTTTGAAGTCGTTTTTTAGGTGATGCTGATAACTGAAATAACCCAAAGTAATGCTTTTCGACAATTGGATTAGTTTTGGCTTTTGCTAGATACGTATTTAACCATTTCACATGAGATTCATTGTTGAAACTAAAACCTTCTAATGGACGTATTTTTTTCTCACTCATATCACTCTAGCTTCCAGCGTTTTTAATATAGTTGGCATCCTTCACACTATAACTATGTCTTTGGACGTAGTCCAAGGACATAGAAAGAAAAACCAAGTAATATACATACCAAAACGCCCTATAAATAAATATAAATGTGATTTTATGATTGTAAACTGGACTTTCCAAGAGAATGACAAACTAAACGCTGAAGCTAGAATGCTACTGCTGCTTATGTATTTGGATGCCGAATCAGACAATTTTTACAGAAAACCTGTTCTATATATGGCCCGAAAATACCAAGCCTCAGAACGCCTTATAAGGCGCTGTCTACGCTTATTGATAGAGGCAAAAGTTATTCTCTTGATACCTGAGAAAGAAGTACCTAGAAAACGAGGAAGACCAGTCACACGCTATCAACTTACAGGCATTGATTTTGATGAGTTGAGTAGTCAGTTTGAACAACGCCCCATCTATATGAGGAGGTGGATGAATCATCTTTGGTATAGTAATCAGCATGCTAAAGAGTTGACGCTGTCAAATCGCTTAATGCTTACCCATCTTTTAAGTGAGGCTACGGAATCTGGGATTGTTGATAGTATAAGCCTTAGAGATTTATGCAGATTTATGGGATGCACTGAACGTAAAGCTCAAGCAATGCTCAGCAAGCTTAGAAGACTTGGTTATATCAGGGGATATATCAAAGGTCTCAGCCACTCTGTTCTAAAGAAAAGAAAGTCAATAATTTTTCTGAACTTATCCATGTACGATCAAAAAAGCTACTACAGCTTTATCGCCCATTTAAAATCGTCTGGTGCGCTGAATCCCGTTTACAACCTCACAATACCTTTATTATTTCAAAAAGTTGCTGACGTAAAATGCAATAAAGAGTTTGCAGAACACATAGATTACTTTATTGAAAGTGAAATCATTAAGTTCATCAATGTCGAAGGAAAGGTTTGTACAGACATTGAGTGGTATGAGCGTGTTATACGTGAACATTTTGCCTGGTCAACACTTAAGCTTGAGCAAGAGAAAGTCAATAAGTTAATCGAATTTCTTGCTTATCGTGCATTGGACCTAGCACGTACAATCAAAGCCCTTGATGTTGTTGATGGAAAGCAATTTGCGATTGGTATCAATGAGAAAAATCAGAGACTCCTTCTCAAACGGGGGGCCTAACTTTTTATCAGAGTAACTTTTGCAAGTTTTGAAGCTACAGGACGCCTTGTCGAGCAAAGATGCGTGGCTGGAGGAAGGGAGTGAAAAACTGTCGGTAATAATAGTATTTATATGAACCTTATCTAATTAATTACAACAACCTATCTACCTATTGAGAACACTAACCAATAGGAATGATAGAAATGAATAACATCAACAATGCATGTAAGTTACACATCAACGGTATGCCATTGAGTTTCAATACCAACAAAGGGGCCCTTGAACCAAAGTACTTACGAAAAATCAAGAAGACTTTCGATTATGCGTTAAGCCAATACCCTCGAACACGGCTAATGCGATTTGATTTACATTACCCGGATGGTTATCCGGTTAACGGGGTAACTGGCAAACAGATTACTAAGTTCCAAGAGTCCTTCAAAGCTATCATGTGTGCTTATCTAAAACGTAAGAAGCACAACCGCCACTCTCAACCTCGATTTATCTGGTGTAGGGAGATAGTCACTTCAGTGTATCCTCACTATCACGTAGCCATATTGCTAAATGGTGATGTTTTTCAAGGAATAGGGCCTTATGATGATCTTACGGGTGAATACGTTTCAGGGATGGTTGCTAAGGCTTGGGCAAGTGCAATCGGTATTACGGTCGGGCAAGCAAGTAGTGCGATTTTTTTCCCTAATAACGGTACTTATGAAATTAATAAGCGACTAGATACGGAGACTTTTTACAACCAATACAATCAGGCTTTTTACCGTGTCAGCTATTTAGCAAAACTTGAAAGTAAGCCTTTTGGGGATAAAGGAAAAAACTTCCACAGCAGTTGTAAGTGAGAAGACAAAAAAGAAAGGCCCTTGTGGCCTTTCAGTTGTTTAATCCGCATTAAAGCGGTAACTCCCTTCACTAGAGTGAATGTCAATTTGTAGGACTCTACAGGGCATTGTAGTGACATAACCAGTAGACTCTCCGTACTTCAAATCCACTTCGGAATAAGGAAGCCATTTCACACCACTAGACTTGTTGTTACTGGAGGGCTTTTTGTAATCAGGGTTGCTCATGTTTTTGAGTAACTCTTCAGATTGACTGTACTTATTCTTGTTGACGGTAATCTTTGGTGTTTCTGGTCTAGCGACTTCACAGTTACCTCGGTTAACTTCGATCCCGAAGACAGTCGAGTAGTCAAAGAGGGACGTTACATATATTTTCGTCTTTGGTCCCCATCGGGTGTTGATGTCTTTGTATTCGACTTTGTAGCCCTCAGCAGACGCAGTAAAGGTCATGAGCAGTGTTAGTGCTGCGGTAATTACAATAGGCTTCATGAGAGATATCCTTTATCTATTATTCAATGAGTTGATATTAAAAGGTGGTTGCGACAACTTATGTCGAAGAGAGATTGGCTTTGAGAGATGTAACCGCAGCGGCGCTTATCTACCAGCCAAAGAGATAGCGTAAACCGCCTAAGCATGCCCCTAGCGCACCGCCTATAATTTTGCCTAGGTGCTTGCCCGTAGTGCCAAACACACTTCCTATTTCTTCGCCGTATTGCGCACCTTGAGTCGTAGTGTCGAAGATTGCCTCCCACAAACTAAGACTGGTTTTTTTGTTGTAATCACTGGCATCGTTGTCTTTCCAATTCTCATGTCGAGGGGAAAGCGTGCGATTCGCCAGTAAGAGCCGTTTATTTTTTGGTAAACGTTCAACAATCAAATACAGCAACTTGGAAAGGTTATAGGGCCGTTGCTTGGCCAATCCATCACAGTGCCCCGCAACGTAGTAGACGGGCTTTAGATAAACCCCTGTTGCACGCAATACGCGTCGATGAACCGAGCGCACCATGGTTTCAAGATAAGCTTTTGATGCGGGTGTCGGTGTATTGCTTTCGTAGTCCCAGGCTTGATTTCCTTTTAACGCATTATCGGCTTGATTAATGGCGATGATTAAACGGTGCTGTGCGTCTTCGCCTAATACCGGAATAAGCACATCGCTAATCAAGGTGATAGGTGTACCTAAATCGCGTGAGCTACCATCAAGAATCACAAGTACCAAGTCAATCACGAAACGGTTCTGCTCATCTCTCGCTCTCAGCGTATTTTTCAATAAGCGGGCATGGCGCTTATCTTCTTCGATACCATCCCCCAGACCAGGACTATCCCAAAGAATAAGATTGTTCAGACGATATTGCGTAACACCCTGAGTGTGCGGCTCACAACTGATTCCCACCTCTGCAACACTCATGTCAAAGAGAGCGTTAATCGTTGAGCTTTTTCCTGCTCCGGTGGCTCCTGTAATGAGAATGTTGAGCTCGGTGGCTCTCATTTGTTTGAGGTTATCGAGTAACTTGGTGCGAGTACGTTCATTGAGGGATGCCTGGCGTATCTCGCTTTCAAGCGTAGTGAAAAGATCGTGCTGTTCGGACATAGGCGCTCCTTAGTTAGCGTCCGGAAAAATTACAACTAGCTACCTCCTTATGACGAACAAATCATGAGGACAGAAAAATGAGACTAATTCGACTAAAAGAAGTGCTGGATAATACAGGTTTGAGCCGTGCGTACATGTACAAGCTCATGGCTGAGGGTAAGTTCCCTAAATCGGTATCACTGGGCTTTCGCAGCGTGGCTTGGGTAGAAAGCGAAGTCCAAGACTGGATATTAGAAAGAGTGACAGAGCGAGATGAACAGTTGGGATTACCACAACCAGAAGTTTGATTGATTCTTTGGTGGAGATATAAAGCAGCAGGTTAAAGATTAGCTAGATTGACAAAAGTTAATGAGAAATCTGAATGTCGTCGTAACACTCCCATTCGACGTACTGAAGAAAGTTTTGCTCCCACATTTGATACAGCTCATCGATGCCTGGAGAGCGAATGCTTTGCCATCCTGTGGCGACGGTAAAAGCGACTTGATTGCCAAAATCAAAATCAATGCATCGCTCTAACTCCGGATAATAGCTCCCCATATACGCAAAGTCGGTAATGTAGAGAATATCAACCGTTTTACCATTTACAATGTTGAGGCCAATCTCAACCGGATGGTATCCCCCTTCCTCCGCGCTATAGCTTTTGTCTCGAAAATGGATAGAGAGGGCATGGCTGGTGGACTGTGTTGATTCCATTGAGGCATGACAATGTTGGTTTAATAACGCCAGAAGCTTATTAGAAACAGGCAGCACTGACGGCGTAAAATTCAGTATAGACATGGCTAGATCTCCTAAAAGTGGCCGAGGTTAAAATGTGATCATGAGTGGTGTTCATCGAAGGTTTGAATCATCGATAACTGAATGTCATCAAAGAGGGACTGAGTAAGGTGTCGAGAGAGCGCGTTCAGCCAAGTATCTAACAGCGCTTTCACTTGCGGGTGTGCGAGACTTGCAGCACCGCTATCTGGTTGATAACACCAAAGATTGAAGAGATGAAAGTAGAGTTCAGGCTCCATCTCACTCGGTTTATTTTCCGAATAAGAAAAACTCGCTAAACAGACGACCTGCCAATCTTCACTGGCCGAAGTCCGACGAAATTGTATTTCAATGGGATGAAGCCCCTGCCCCGTCTGGTAATAGCGTCTTTGTCGACAGTTCAGGACCATACGTTGAGCTTGTGGAGGAATCGAATAACGTTGGATTACCAAAAGCAATGCTCGATGAAAGCTATCCTGCAATTCCAGTTCACCCGATATTTTCTGGATCATAGTAGCCCCCTTTCTGCAAAAGAGATGGCGCTATCGCCAACCACGATATGATCAAGAACTCGAATGTCCACCAGCGCTAAAGCCTCTTTGAGCCTTTGCGTAATTTGTTTATCAGCTTGGGAAGGTGTGGCATCACCAGAAGCGTGATTGTGAGCAAAGATGAGTGCGGCGGCATTGACTTTTAAAGCCGCTTTGAGGACTTCTCGGGGATAAACACTTGCCGAATCAATTGTGCCAAAGAAGAGCTCTTCAAAAGCAATAAGGCGATGCTGATTATCTAGAAACATCACCGCAAACACCTCTCTTTCATGGTGTTTTAATTTGCAAGATAAATAGGTTTTTGTTGCTTCGGGATTGCAATATTGTTCGCCTCGGAGAGCCCGTGTGGCAAGGATTTCAGCGGCCGCGTCGAGCACCTTATCTGCTGTAACAGGGCCATCAAAATAGTAGTTATTTTCGCGCATAAAAAGCTCCTAAAAATGAAACCGTTGAGGTGTGCACGAAGATAATATCTATCTGAAATAAATTTACTTATTACTACGAGGAATGAGATGGTCAGTTTGAGATAAAAGTGCGGCAACCTATTATCTCGTATCGTTGCTGATTAAGAGAGAAATATGAGCAACGATTTCTTTTTGAAAGGGTTTTCATTTATACATCATGGAAGTTATGCCTAGATATGACAAAGCAAGGCTCTCAGGCCTTGCCTTTCATTTAATCATGCCGCATACCACCCGTCAGCCAGCACTTCTGCTTGATCCAGAACCAGCTTAATCGCCTCTTCAGCCGCATCAGGTGGATATTTCCAGCGACGCAATAAACGGCGTACAAGGTTACGCATCCTTGCTCGCACGCTTTCTCGTTTCTGCCAATCTACCGTAGCGGATTTACGCAGTTGGTGAGTGAGTTCAATGGCGAGTTGACGAAGGTTGTCATCGCCTAACGTTCGCACGGAAGCCTCGTTGGTGACCAATGCACGGTAAAACGCAATTTCATCAGTGGAAAGCCCCAGCTTTTCCATCATCTCAGCGTCAGCTTGCATCTCTTTGGCCCACTGGATCAGCTCTTCAATTACCTGTGCGGTTTCAATGTTGCGATTATGATATTTCTGCAAAGTCGACATAATACGGTCGGAATATTTCTTTTCCTGCACAACATCGTTTTTCATTCTTGCTTTCACTTCGTCGCGCAACAGCTTTTCTAGCAGTTCTACGGCTAAATTCTTCTCTTTCATATTGGCGACATCTTCCAAAAACTCAGGAGAGAGCAAGCCAATATTCGGTTTATCTAAACCAACCGTTTTAAAGATATCATCCACTCCATCGGCAACCACCGCGTTATTCAAGATCTGGCGCAAAGCAGAATTACGCAATTCATCACTGCGCTTTTTATCAACTGTTGAGTGTTTTAAGAAGGCGGTCTTGATCGCTCCGTAAAAGGCGGTTTCACTTTTATAACCATCAACCTCATCCAAGGTATTACACAATGAGAAGGCTTTCATCAACGCAGCCATGACATCAAGGAAACGGCGTTTGCCATCACGAACTTCTTCGCCTTTGCTGTTGCGGTGTGAGAGACCTGAGATATGGTTCACGGCTCCCGGAAGCAGTTGCAGCGGTTTGGTTTCAAAATCCGGACGATAGTTGAAGATGTCACCATCAACAGGCGTGGCAAACATACCGCGAATTACGTCGATTTTTTCCATAAAGACTGCGAAAGCTTCAGCGGTATCAACGGTTGGCTTTCCCTTACCTTGGCTATTGGTATAGGTCTTCAGTGCGTTTTTAAGTTCATTGGCAATACCAATATAGTCAACAACTAAACCTCCGGGCTTATCCTTAAACACGCGGTTCACTCGCGCTATCGCCTGCATCAGATTATGACCTTTCATTGGCTTGTCGATATACATGGTATGACAACAAGGCGCATCAAAACCTGTTAACCACATATCTCGCACAATAACCAATTGCAATTCGTCATCGGTATCTTTGTAACGTTTCTCGAACAGCTTTTTGGTCTTCTTATCATGGATATGAGGCTGCATTTTGGCCTTGTCAGCAGCGCTGCCTGTCATAACAATTTTGATCGCGCCTTTGTTTGGATCATCGCTGTGCCATTCGGGTTTGATGGCCACGATGGCATCGTATAAATCCACACAAATCTCTCGACTCATGGCAACAATCATCGCCTTACCCGGAAAAGTTTCACAGCGAATGGTAAAGTGCTCAACCAGATCTTGGGCAACTTGTTTGATTCGCGGCTCTGCACCAACGAGTTTCTCAAGTGCTGACCACTGTGATTTTATTTTCTCGCGACTTTCCGTTTCTTCGTCTTCGCCAATTTCCTCTTCGACCTGATCGTTAAGCGCTTCGATTTCATCTTGATTTATATCGAGCTTGGCTAAGCGGGATTCGTAGTAAATCGGCACTGTCGCGCCGTCATCGACCGCGTCTTGAATATCGTAGATAGAAACATAATCACCAAAGACACCGCGAGTATCTTTATCATCCATTGATATCGGTGTACCTGTAAAACCAATAAAAGCGGCATTTGGCAGCGCGTCTCGCATGTATTTGGAGTAACCATAAACATAACGCTGATCAACCACGTTGCCATCTTCGTCTTTAACATCTACTAGGCGAGCTTTGTTGCCATACTGGCTACGGTGTGCCTCATCGGAAACCACCACGATATTCGAGCGTTCAGAAAGGATAGGATGTGCCATTTCTTCGTCGAGTAAAGCAAACTTCTGTACAGTAGTGAAGATGATGCCACCGGATTGACGATTGAGCAGTAAATCGCGCAATGAGTCACGGTCTTCTGCCTGCAGAGGGATCTGTTTTAGCGTTTCTTGCGCCATCGTAAAGGTGTTAAATAGCTGGCCATCTAGGTCATTACGGTCGGTAACCACTACTAAGGTTGGGTTATTCATTTCTGGTTGTTGCAGCAATTTACTTGCGTAACAGACCATCGAAATGCTTTTCCCGCTGCCTTGGGTATGCCAAACCACGCCCGCTTTTTTACTTCCGGGCACCACGGTATTGGCGTAATTTGCCCGTGGCTCAGTAATTTGGTCAGGCGTTGTGGCAGCCGTGACGGTTGCCTTAACAGCAGCTCGGACGGCATGGAATTGGTGATAACCTGCGATTTTTTTGATGATCTTGTCGCTATCATTTTCGAACAATACGAAGTAGCGAATGTAATCGAGCAGCAATTCTGGCTTAAAGAAGCCACGCACCATGGTTTCTAATTGGAATTCGAGTAATGGCTTGTCGTCTTCGTCCTCGATGGTTTTCCATGGCAAAAAGCGCTCTTTATTAGCCGTTAACGAGCCGACTCGCGCCGTCCATCCATCTGAAATGACCAGCGCTTCATTGAACACAAAGAGGTCAGCGATTTCTTCTTTATAAGTTTGGATTTGATTGTAAGCATTCCAAATATCGGCGTGATCATCGGCTGGATTTTTCAGCTCAATGACCGCCATTGGCAAGCCATTGATAAAGACAATCACATCGGGCCTACGATTGACTTTGCTGCCTGTGATGGTGAACTGATTAACCACTAAGAACTCGTTATTCTCGCGGTTCTCAAAATCAATTAATCGAACATGAGTATGCTTGGTCACCCATTGTTCTTGCTCCATTACCGAGTATTCAACAGGCACACCTTCGATTAAATATTGGTGAAGGAGTTTGTTGTTTTTAATCAGTACAGGCGTTTGCGGTGTGGCAACGATTTTCGCTACTTCGATTAAGGTGTCACTGGGCACATTTGGGTTTAAGGTTTCCAAGGCAGAGACTAAACGCGCCTGTAGCGTGACTTGCTGATAGTTTTCACGTTCAGGCATATCACCATCTGGTGCGATGTCATAGCCATTTTGGTATTGGTAACCTAGCTCTTTAAACCAATCGAGGCATTGTTGTTCTAGTTGGTCTTCAGTAATCATTAAGCCTTTATCCTTATTATTTATTCCATGCGCTCTTAATCAACCGTCCGGTTTGGTTATAAATGCCAACCTGCTCAATGTAATGGTGGAAATCCCTATTTTCAGAGACGATTCGGTTTGCAGATTGCCAATCCACGTTGACTCTCTCTTGAGCTGGAATGAGTATTTGGCTATCAAACAAAGATTCAGTATCCAGAATCAGCACGCCAATCCCGTGCAAGCTCGACAACATTTGCAGCTCACCTTCAATGTCGCTATTTAAGCCTGTGGCAACAAGGTAGCCGAAATTGGCCCAACTCGAATTCGATACGGCTTGGAAAAAGTATTTTCGTACGTTGCCTTTAGTAAGATGTTTCTTCACTTCAAAAGACCAAAGTCGAACCGAGCTATGATTCCCACTGCGCACACAGCTTCTCACAATTTCATCCCAACCTTGGTCGAGCGGCTCTAGCGCCACCACATCCGGATGTAACCAGTGATTGCCACCGTTGCCATGAGAGTTTTTAGATTTACGCTCGTCAATACGCTGACAGTAAAGGCCCAGATCCTTGCTAAGGTACTCAATCAACATTGGGTAGAGATCGTGTTCGCTTAAGCTTTGCGGCACGAGAGGCGTATCAATGTCTGATTCATCTGCATCGCTAAGATCATCTTCCTGATGAGCAGGTGTAGGCTTCTGCTCCCAGTAATAAACCCGAGGTCTTGGTTTGTCACGAGTGGCGATATTAGGACAAACGATTTTCGCTCTTTCAGTACGTTCCCCACCAATTTCTGCCGCGAGCTGGGCGATAAGCTTGTCTTCGGTGTTGTATCGAGGGTTTGCTTGCTTCTCAGCGATTTCTTCTGGATATCGAAGCACAAATTCTTTTGCTAAATCCCGAGCAGTAAACTTTTTCTCGGGATTCGCTTTGAGCGTTTCGATAATCATTTCTACTCGGGTTGTCATCAGTTTACCTCGGCCATTTCTTCGGTTTCTCCTAACTCGATTTCGCCGGAAAGCAATTTAGGAAGTAGCGTGTCACGGAGTGCTTCTAGGTTCTGATTTTCCATCTGATTCGACTTAATTTTATCGAACAGTGGTTTCACTAGAGTATCAAAGTTATCAAGGATCTCTTTCGATGGCACGATGACTGGCAGTGCTTTGATAATCTTAGAGTTAACGGCTTTTGCTATTGATGAAGTGCTCCCTAATGACTCAAAATTGAACTGCTTCATGTAAGAATACAAAAAGTTAGTTGATACACGAGCATCATCAGCCAATTTGTAATGAGCAATAGCTTCATTTGTGGTCATCTCACCATGAGTGATAGCTACACGTCCTACAGTCAGTTTAAAACTCAAAATCAATGTGTTATCGGGAATAACCTTGACGTTAAACTTATCTACAGCCTCTGGTGTCAAGTACTCTGATGAGTCCAGAGCATAAGTACCAGCGTTCCCCATATCCTTGATAGAAATCCAAGTGACATTACTCGGATTTTCAGAAAACCACTGAGGCTCCTTCCTAGGTGGAGTCTTACCAATGGCAACAGTCGCGACTTTTTGCGACTCCAACACTTCCCACCCCTCAGGAATCAAACCCAACTCAGACTCAACGAGCTTATCTGGGAATAGCGAGGCAGTAGCTGCATCCATACCCTCTGGTTGTTCGCCGTTCATCTTAGCTTTGACTGGATCGAAATCGACAAACCATGACTTGAAGATGGCTTGTGCCATTTCTTCTAGGGTTTGGTTTGTTTGCGTATTAAGTGAGATTTTCTCAATGATAGAACCACTAATCCTAGTTAATTGTTCCTGAATTTTTATTGGTGGAATAACTACCTCAAGTTTTCTCTGGGCTGTTATAGGTACTTGATTTCGAGTAGTTTGACTCATTACCGCAGCAAGCTGATTCTGAAAATCTTTACTTGTAAAGAACGCAGCTAAATATTGTGATAACAGTTTTTCTGAATTCAAACGGTAATGAGTCAGCGAAGTACCAATTAAAACTTTTTCTCCATAATTTGGAACGATAGCTACTCGCCCAACAGTCGCATTGTGCGATAACAAAACATCATCTTTTTCAATAAAACCAAACTTAAATTTGGCTGCTTTTTCTTCTGACAACCTTGGTGCCTGAGCAAAGTCGATATTTCCCGCATCGTCTAACAACTTTGCAGTTAAAAATGCAACTCCCTTGTCACCAAATTCAGAAGCTCTTGGATAGTTTGAACCGTGATTTCCATCTTTTTGTACAGTTATCACTTGGGAATCAATCAGCTCTTGAATAGTAAACCGAGGCCAATTACAGCTCATAACCCAACCCCGCTAGGTTCTTCTTGATTTCTGCTTCTAGTGTCGCTGACTCAGCAAACTGCTCGCTCAACTTGGCGGTTAGCGTTGCCATCTTCTCACCAAATGGAACACCATCATCTAGTTCTTCAGCAGCACCAACGTATCGTCCCGGAGTGAGCACAAAATCGTGTTTCTTAATCTCTTCTAACGTTGCTGATTTACAGAAGCCTGCTTGGTCTTCGTAAGCGACACCATTTACTTCCGCACCCGTTTTCCATGCATGGTAAAGGTCAGCGACTTTCTGGATATCATCTTGGGTAAAATCTCGAAGCACACGGTCTTTCATATAGCCAAGGTTACGTGCATCAATAAACAACACTTCACCTTTACGATCACGTAGTTTTCGGCCTGATTTATCGGTACGGGCTTTCTTGTTTTTGGTTAAAAACCAGATACAAGCAGGGATCTGGGTGTTGGTAAACAGTTGTCCCGGAAGCGCAACCATACATTCAACCAAATCGTTCTCGACTAAGGCCGCACGAATTTCACCTTCGTTGTTGGTGGTTGAACTCATCGAGCCATTGGCAAGTAACAAGGCTTGAGAACCATCAGGAGCTAGGTGGTAAAGCATATGCTGCATCCACGCAAAGTTTGCGTTACCCGACGGTGGTGTGCCGTATACCCAGCGCGGATCATTATCATCGACACCCGTATTCCACTCTTTCATGTTGAAAGGAGGGTTAGCCATGATGAAGTCAGCACGCAAATCAGGATGTTGGTCATTGGTGTAGGTACTGGCAGGTTCCTTACCAAAATCATAATCCAACCCACGGATTGCCATGTTCATCGCAGCAAGCTGCCATGTGGTGTAGTTGTATTCCTGACCGTAAATAGAGATTCTTTGTTTTTGCGTGAGTGGGTCAATCTCTTTTTGGTTAGCGCGGCGCTCAATAAACTTCTCTGATTGCACAAAGAAACCGCCCGAACCCATTGCAGGGTCATACACACGGCCTTCAAACGGCTCAATCATCTCAACAATCAGCGAAACGATTGATGCAGGCGTGTAGAACTGACCGCCTTTCTTACCTTCAGCAAGAGCAAATTGGCCTAGGAAGTATTCGTAAATATGACCAAGAATATCTTTGCTGTTAAGCGACTTATGATTGAATGGGATGGTCGCGATGAGGTTAATCAGCTCATTAAGTTTTGACTGATCAATTTTTAGAGCGGCGTAGTGCTTGTTGAGTACACCTTTTAGCTTCTGGTTGTCGCGCTCAATCCCCTCCAATGCATTATCAATCAGGTGACCAACAGACGTGATTTTCTTCGTTTTACCATCAATAACCAAATCGGCACCACCAATAACCATCGGGCCATTGTCTTGCAGGAACTTCCAACGAGATTCTGTAGGCAACCAAAACACGTTTTTCTCTTTGTAGTAATCGCGCTGTTCCAGCTCAATCGCGATTTCTTGTTCAAGTTCTTCAGCCGTGTAACCTTCAGGATCGAGGAAGTACTCGTGATCAGGATTAGCAAAGTCTTGTTTTAGCTCTTCTTGGCGCAACATGAAGGCGTCAGACACGTATTTAACGAAAATTAAGCCAAGCACCGCATGTTTGTATTGAGAGGCATCGAGTGACGCACGGAGTTTGTCTGCGGCTGTCCAGAGCTTGCTTTCCAGCTCTTTGAGGAATAGTTGTTCTTGTTCGTTCATTGCTGATTTCTTGAATTCGAAAAATTTACCTTATGATATCAGTAACTCAGTAGATGTCTTTGAGTTCTGCCTTACTTGACAATATTTTTTATAAACTAAAATGCATATTTTTGTCATTAAGCAGAAACGACTTAAGTTTCCGTCAGAATCGTCAGACTTCTTATTGATGGGAGTATATATTAACGCAACTAAATGCATTTTAAGATGGATGATATATCTGCTATGACTAATCAGAATATTTCAAAAGAAGAACTTCAAGAACTAGAATACGAAAGACTAGATCTACTGAACGATTTTAAAGAGCAGTTGGCAGTTTTCTGTGATTACCTAAAGGTTGACTTAGACCAGCAAGCAATCTTGAAATCACTAGACAGCGCAACAGCACTCACGCTTTCCTCTCCACGTTGTGTTCCTGCACGAAAGGGAGTTTTAAAAATCTCAGCTCAAGGCTATTTAAGATTAAAATTGGTTGAGAAAGTCAAATCAACCGCTTCAGACATTGTTAAGGTGTTGGCCAATAAAATTGCAGACTCTTCCCAAAAACTGCCATGCAACGACATTGCACTTAAAGGTTCCGCCGATTCCATCGCCTCTAAGCTGACTCAACGCTACTTGTTTGGTCATGTACGCTTTTACGACATTGAACCAATTCCAGAAGTCCCGACATTGAGGAACAAAGACTTAAGCGCTTTATGTGAACGTCACCTTCTCGATCGAGTAAAGGAGCATTATACGTCTCAGTACCACCGCTACAGATTATGGGACGGAAGAGCCATTGCTCTATTTTCTAGCTACCTGTTTGATGTTAAAAGTGAAGCGCATAATTTCTTCGATTCTAAGAACTTAATTCATCTTCTGGATAACGGCCCTGAGCCAATCACAAAAGAGTGGTTTAAAGATGAATGCATCGAATGTTGGGAAGCGCTTTATGTAGATGGCCCACGTTATGCTTATACCGAGCTTGCCTACCCTGACGACAGTGGTGTCATTTTTGAAGAATACTTACCACTAGTCATGGTAAGTGAAGATGTATGGGATTCGCTTTATGAGCGCTATAAAAACAAACTGAAAGAACATGTAGAGTTCGCCCAATAACTCTTGTGTCTTACCTCTCATCAAACTACGAAAATAACCGTCAATAATAGGAACCAAGAGAAAATGACCGCGACAATTTCAGTCAGTAAAAGTGCGATATTTGAGCTAATCATGGCTGGTTTAGAGGCTTATGCGATAAAGCATGAGGGCAGCAAATCAGTCTCCATAGAGACAGCGGCCCACCTTTGGGGATATGCGAATAAAGCCCACCCATTTAAATGTACGATAAATCATGTTTCTGTTGAAACATCAGCTAAAAGAAAACGCTCTTCAGTTGAATGGAACCCACTCTCTCTTTCAATAAAAAAAGATATCGCTAAAGTGTTCGGCGAGGATTATCAATACATTGGAACGGCTCATTCTCATCCCTACTTACGCGAAGAAGTCATTGACGCAGCAACGATTAGAAGCAATAAACTGTACGAGCTATCTTCTTCGGATCACTGGTGTGAGCTTGCGCGTCCTGAAATACAGGTTGCAGGAAGATCATACAGTGTGGCAATAATATTAACGGTTCACTCGATGCTAAAAGCCAACAATCGAATGGATGGGATTTATGGTGAAGCACCGCTTATTGAATTTTCACTAGGAAATATCAAATGCTGGTTATATGGTCGAGTATTTGAGCACAAACTTAAGTCATCTTTAACTGACGAAGAACAACACAGCTTTGAGCGCTATCAACTGGATATTAACGATTTCTCAGACGATGAAACTCTCGCAGTACCTGTAGAAACCATCTTAGAAAGCGACATCGCTCTTGATGTATTATGTGAAAGTTTTGGTCGGCTGAAATTTGAAGGGAATAACTCAACATATCACTCGGCTGACGATGCTGAGGGCAGATGGTAAAGAAACGAAGCAGAAGTCTCGTGAAATAACTACCTCTAGCCACCTATCAAAACTAATTCGCCCCGACTTCTGTTCTTCAAAATACTTGAAATCAGGTATTAGGAAGGAGCAATGACCTTCCTAATACTTAAGCACTGCGCATAATGGGGCTATATCATTAATTTCAGGCCTCTCACTTGAAGAGAGCGATTTCGGCGCGATTCCTACCATTATGTTTAGCTTGATAAAGAGCATCATCGGCACGTTTAAGAGTCTCGCTAATCGGCTCATCTTCTGCTGACCAATGAGACACTCCGATAGAAATCGTAACATGCCCTACGGCATCAAACTTGTTTAATGCAATAGATTTACGAATTCTCTCGGCAACGAGTTTAGCCTGATGTATGTCCGTTTTGACTAAGAAAACGATAAACTCTTCGCCACCAGAGCGGCAAACAATATCAACTTCTCGTGCCTGAGCCTTGATCATACTTGCCACACTGACTAATAAATCATCGCCGACATCATGACCAAAGCTATCATTCACTTTTTTAAAGTAATCAAGATCCAAAACTAGCACAGAAAAGGGAGTTTTTTGTGCGAGCAAGGTATCAATCGCCTTACCTTGACCTCTGCGGTTCAGTAGCCCAGTCATGGGATCAGTTAAAGTATCTAGGTGCAGCTGATCAATAGTGCTGGATACAATATTGAACGTGCTGAGAAATGAACGTTTCAAGTATGATGCTTCAAAATACCAAGGCTTCACTTCATTTAAGTCTTGCTTGGTAGAGTTATGGCTTTCAAAACTTTTGACTACACTGGCTAATTGCCATAAAGGTTTCGATATAAAAATCGAAGAAACCCAAATAATCAAAAATATAAGAACACTAACTGGGAGTGACTCTATAAACATATGCCACATTTGATCGTCAAGCATAGACAAAACGCGCTCTTCTGGCTTCTCAGCAATAATCCCCCAGGCAGCATGTTTTACGGGCGCGTATCCAGAGAGCATGCCAACGCTTTGGGAGTTAACGATAGCTTTTCCCCCTTCCTCACCACGACTTACCGCTCTTATTGCTTCGTTATTAGTAATAACTTCTCCAATTCGTTGCGGATCAGGGTGATAAATCAACGTCTGGTGCTTATCGACAACATACAAATATGACCCATCTTTGTAACTATGCTGCCCAAGAATTGTCCTTAATATATTTTTTTGATCGAGGTAGATGGATCCCGCAACATAGCCTAAGTAATCGCCGTTTTCAGAAAAGATAGGATACGAAATGCTTGTCAAATAGTTACCAGCAGGGGATACAAATGGATTAGTGATAAGTGGAGTTTTCGCATTTAGAGACTGTAACGCGCTTTCTTCAGTTAATTGAACACCTTTCACTTCAATAGTTTCTGGTGAAACCGATATGATGACACCGTCCGCATTAACAATTACGACAGAGTTGAAAGAGTCGGTTTGAGTTCGCAATCGATTTGCCTCTTGCTGCAATACAAGCGGCTCAAGCATTCTACGGCTGATTATCGGTGCGCTGTACTCTAGTTGGGATAAAGCATAATCAATAAAAGAATCCGTCATTTCCGCCATTTTAACGGCATATACACGGTTAGACTCTATGGTATTGTTAACTAGCAGCTCATGCTGAACTCTATATATGGAGTGAAAAGTATTAAGAAGAGTGACTAGTACACTGAACACACTCAGGGACAGAATTAACTTTCTCAGATTTAACTTATCCCTCATCTGTTTCATTTCCTCCAAATACTCCATAAGTTAAATCATCCATTTTTTCATTAGATATAAAAGACATTGCCACTCACAGTTCTATACTAACTCAAAGACTTAATCAGACATTTGAATACTCTGTATGAAACATCACTCCTTACTTAGAGTTATCTTGAGCAAAACCCCATAGAGAGTAACTCCAAGACGTGACTAACCAACATACGTTAAAACGCCAGAGTAGCCCTAACAGTCTGTGATTGATGCTCGATGTAACATTTTAAACACTTTAGTGATGTGCCACTAATTGACATGCAATTTAATGATGATTTACTTATTTACTTATTTAAGTATAAACTTACTCATGGACAGTACACAAATAATACTGTGGTCAGTATGAAAAGAGATATAAAATCCTCCACTAAGTTAGTTTTTACTTACTTTGTGTTTGCGTCGCTATGGGTTTGGTTCTCAGATAAAGCAGTAGAACTCCTATCGAGCAATCCACAAGTCTATACCTTGGTTCAATCACTGAAGGGAATGTTATTTATAGTGGTCACATCTTTATTGCTGTGGGGACTGGTAAAAAAGAACAATCGAGAACTTGAACAAGCGAATGACATTGACTCTGTAACAGGTTTACACAGCCCTTTGGTATTTTTTCGCTACCTAGAACAAAAAATCCAAAGTGCCAAAGAAGATGAACACTACGTTCTTTTTCTTCTTGATATTGATAACTTTAAACCCATAGCCGATCGCCTCGGTTTTACGAAAAGTAGTCAGTTTCTAAAGGATATCGCACAATCTATTGACTCTCATACGGTCTTTCCTCTTCTCTCATCACGAATACACTCTGATGGGTTTGCTTGTTTGGTACGAATGCATGATGAAAACCAAATAGCTCTGCACTTAGCTCGCGTTCAAAAGCAGTTTAATCAACATGCAAAAAATCATGAAATTGATGTGACATGCTCTATTGGTGTGGCCTTCTACCCGTGTGATGGAGAGAGTGTCAAGCAACTCATGTCGTCGGCAAAATATGCTCTAGCTCAGGCAAAAAAAACAAAAAATACTATCCGATACCACGACAAAAAACTAGCTGAAGAAGATTTCCAAAAACAACGCATGATTATAGAGTTGCGTCATGCGATTCAAGAAGAGCAAATACAGATAGTCTTTCAACCAAAATATCGCCTAAAAGACAAGAGAGTGGCGGGAGTTGAAGTGCTATCTCGCTGGACCCACTCTCAATACGGAGATATACCTCCATCAGTATTTGTCACGCTGGCAGAAGAAAATAATCTTAGTAGCGCTTTAACGAAGCTAGTAATTAAGCAAGCATCAAAGCAACTTAAAGAAGCTCAGCTCCTAGGCCGTGTCATCCAAAGCGTATCTGTAAATATTTCAGCGACTGAGCTAAATAGCACTGGGGGTATTCATCAAATTGAGCATCAGCTAAATCAAGACACTGAGCTTTCAAAATACCTATGCCTTGAAATCACAGAGACAGCCACACTTAAGAATATAGAAAAATGTGCAAGCCTAGTAACAAAAATGAAAAGGTTTGGTGTAGCGTTCTCTATCGATGACTTTGGGGTCGGTTATACCTCATTTAGAATTTTCAATAGACTCGACGTCGATGAAATCAAGATAGATCGTAGTTTCATCAAAGATATTGCGGTTGATTATCGTTCAAGAGCGATCACTTCAGGCATTATCGACATTGCAAAAGGGTTCGGAATTCAAGTCGTTGCGGAAGGAGTAGAAACCGATCACCAGTTACGAATTCTTGAAGAGTTAGGCTGTGAACAAGCCCAAGGTTTCTATCTAAGCCACCCAATACCTGTTGAAGAATTAAAAGAGAAATTAAATATAACTTCGCAAGACAATAAAGTTGATTTCATTGCAGTATCTAGCAGGCCCAAAAACTGAAGGAGCGTTTGTCCCAAACAGCATGCTGTGGAGGATTGCTGAACTGCCGACGACAAGCATCATTAATTGAGCGCGTTACTCAATACTGGTGTGATGCTAGACAACTTGTTCTATCGAGGAGAAACAGCTCCCCCTGAAACGGTTTTCAGTGCTTGATGTTTACTTTTGCTTTTTGTTTTTTTCTGCTTCAATTTTGCTAGTAGCTTAACTGCTTCAGCCCTAGTCAAGTGAGGTTCATTTTTAAGCAGCTTCTCTAGTTTTCTCTCTATATGACCGACCACAACTCAAATCACCTACGGTATCTTAGTTCATCAGTCAAAATACTAAAACTTTCGAGTAGATACCATACTCTTTGCAAATCGCTTTGTCCCATTGTGAGTTACGACACCAGCACATTCGCAGTAAGACCTAGTTGTACTAACCTGTGGGTTTGTAAGGTCAAGCATGAGTTGCGACACTTTAGTTCAGTCTAAATCTTCTTTACTCGCGTTTTCTCGTAGTACATATTCTCATCGGCTTTAGTTATCGCTGACTCTAGGGAAAAGTCTGCTCCTTCAATAATATACTTACCTATTGACGTACCTACCTGCACCTTACCTTTGCCGATATTTATTGGACCAGCGAGTGCACTCTCAATTCTCGACATCACCTCTTCCGTGTAGTATTCCGCTTCTCTATTGCTACTCCCAACGCTCCCTAAAAATACGACAAACTCATCTCCGCCATACCTTGATACTAGGCCGGAAGCCCTCACACTACTTTTCATACGTTCACTTACTTCACGTAATATGTGATCGCCTACTGTATGGCCATGATCATCATTAATTTTTTTGAAATCGTTCAAGTCAATAAATAGAAAAGCAGAAAAAGTGTTTTCACTTATCCTCTTTTTTAGGTATCGTTGTACGCTTTCGATGAGTCCACGCCTGTTGAGAACTTTAGTTAATTCATCCATTTGAGCTTGCTGGCATGCCTTCTTTTCGAGTTCCTTTTGCTTTGTAATATCAGTCGCAATACCTAAGATAGCTACAACCTCATTAGAGGATTCGGAGCTATAAATTGGTGATTTCATCTCAAGATAAATCCGTTGCTTACCATTTGCATCATTAATGAAAACCTCTTCCCTAGTCGTTTCTCCCTTGATGACCTTAGCATCAATATGCTTTATGAACTCAACGGTATCCTCTGGTAAAAAATCCGAATCTCTTATTTGACCCAGTTTTTTCTTATCAATTCTCATTAACTGCAGGCTTAGGTTATTTGCATAGATATATCTGGATTGCGTATCTTTGATGAACACATATGTCTCGAGATGATCAAGAGATTCAATAAGATCATTAAGATTAACTCCCAACCTTCCTACTTGAAGATACATTATGGCCTCCAGCATGCAGCAAAATATTTTATGTATATGATAATTTTTTGTTATGTTTATTGGTGTACTGCATTACATTTGAAAATATTGATTTTAGCAATACTAAAGAGGTATTAAACATCCCACTCAATAGTACTAAAGCACCGTCAATGTGAGGGACTTTTTGGAGTAGTTATTTGATCTATATAACAGTCAACGTTTTGATGAAGGTTAACCCTAAGCTCGTTTAGTTGGAGAGATGATGGTGGATGCTGCCGATGGACAAGAGAAGGGAGCATACGAAAAATCTCAGCGAGTTATGTATTCTCTCAATCGTCTTCCAAGAGACTTCCCCATTCATGAAGCCCACATAGTCAAAGAGCCACGATTAAATTTCGCTCAGATAAAGAGTAACACCCCCTAACTAGTAAGAATAATCTCTAAGAATTTTACAAATGCTTAGGCAACTTCATCGACTCTAAAGGAATGACATTGCTTGTATCTAACGCTTGCAACTTTTCTCCCCATGCTTGCAGTACCACTAACTGCTCTTCAAGGTAGTCGTGATGGTTATATACCCGCAACATACCTGGTAGCTGGTGACCAACCGTCTTTTCAATCGCCACGATATCCAGCCCCATTTCGCTACAACGGCTGATAAAGGTGCGGCGTAGATCGTGTGGCGAAAAACGCTCAAAACCTTCCGGTAAATTGCGTTTGATCAGAGCACGTACTGCTGCGGGTTCTTGAAGTTTGTCATCCATAAGCTGAGGCCAAACAAGTTTCCATTTGCTTGGTACATTCTCACGCTGCTCTTTAAGAAGTTCCAGTAGGTAATCACTTAATGGTACTTTTCGGCTCTCCTGACTCTTGGTGTGACGTTCTTTTGAACTGGCTGGCAACAACCATACCTTCTCTTGCAAATCTACCTCACTCCAACGCATTTCAAGCACAGCACTAATACGTTGCCCACACCCGAGCAAAAACTGCATTAGACGCACGTTTGAGGGCTCTGTACGCCAAGAAGGCAAGCTTGTTAGCAATGTTTTCAATTCTGAAAAGCTCAAATTGCGTTTTGTGACCTTAGAACCACCACCGACATCCTTGGATTTCAAATGTGGTGCAGGGTGTGCACCAATCATATTCAAAGCTAGCGCATGGTTGATCACCTGATTGATAATTCTATGGCATGCATTAATCGCACCCGCTTTTCGCTGTCCATTCTCATCAACCTTTGCATCAAATACTTTATTAAGATCATGAATTCTCAACTCTTCTAATTTGATGTGACCAAGAAATGGTTTGACATCCCGGCTATAGGTTGCCCTCGCTTGTTCTCCTCGTAGCTGCTTGGACAAACGCTTCTCGTCAAAACTGGCAAAAGCATCATCAAAAGTTTTTGCTTCCTCTTGCTCGCGCTGTTCACGTGCCAATTCCTGTTTCGGATTTTTATTGTTTTCCAGCCAGCTACGGTAACGCCCCGCTTCTGTTCGAGCCTGTTCAAGTGTCATCCCCGTTTCCGGTTTCAACTTAACATACCGTCCCATGGTGATTTTTTCGTGTTTGTTACCAGCCTGAAAGCGAAAGATCCAAGTCATCGTGCCCGTTGGTCGAACGCGAATATTCAATCCTTCGATTTTCTTATCTGGAATTAAATATTCCTTGCCTTGTGGCTTCAATGCTTTCAGCGTGGCATTCGTACTAATTTTATCGACTGGCTTGATCATGACTGAGAAACCTCTGTATTTCTGGGTACGGCTCTGGGTACGGCGTGGGGTACGGGGAAAGACGAGCTTTCATTGTACGGCTAAAGACATCCTTGGACAACGAGCAATTAAAAACCAAATAAAAACAACAAATTAAAATTTAAACCTGGATTTTGGAAGACATTACAAGATTCAGAGTTCGATTTACCCACCATATGGAAGCGGGCGTGCTATTGGAACGCAAAATGTAACCCACGGCGTCAAATACAAAAAAAGCGAGCTCAATGGCTCGCTTTTTTTATTTGATTCGTTTGCTTATTCCGCAGAAGTCTTCTTACTGACAAAACCTAGCTTCTTACCAATCCATGCGAGTAAGATCATTGAAACCATGATCGCAAAGAAGTTTGAGCCTGCTTCTGGGTATTGCGCTTTAATAAACGCAGAGTGACCAAACGCACCTACGAAGAAGCACGCCAAGCCAACTAATGGGATATCTTCTGATACCGGATTATTTAGGTACTCTTGGTAAAGAGCTTGTACAGCCAGTACGAGTGCAATCAATGGGAAGATTGAAAAAGACACTTCACTCATGGTCAACCATGACAACAAAGCATCACCACACATACCTGCAACCAGTGCCAAAATCAGCGTTTTCTTTTCAGATTTATTTCCATTCGACATTATTCTATCCCGCCTTTTAATCGGTTACGTTCACGTTCTTTGCGATACCAATAGGCCCCTTTGGCTATCATTCGCAATTGCATGATCAATCGCTCGGCGAGTTCATCGCGCTCACGTCGATCTAAATCTAAAGCTTCAGCCCCCGAACTGAAAACCAAAGTCACAGACGCTTCTGCTTGAGTATACGCCTCTTCTCTGGTCACGCCGGTGCTCATTAAATACTCGGTTAATTCTGCCGCAAAATGCTGGATTTCTCGAGCAACAGCGGTACGAAATTCAGCAGAAGTGCCGGAGCGCTCACGCAACAACAAACGAAAAACGTTCGGACTACTTTCAATGAATTCCATAAAGGTTTCGACCGAGGTACGAATTACGCTACCTTCTTTCACAATACGTTGACGCGCCTGACGCATCAGTTGACGTAGTAGCAAACCGCCTTCATCGACCATGGTTAAGCCTAGCTCATCCATATCTTTGAAGTGACGGTAAAAAGAAGTCGGTGCAATCCCTGCCTCTCGGGCGACTTCTCGCAAGCTAAGGCTGGAAAAGCTGCGATCCGCACTTAACTGACTAAATGCCGCATCGATCAATGATCGACGTGTCTTCTCTTTTTGCTGTGCGCGGATTCCCATCGATTTCATTCTTAACTTGCTCTTTTTCTGTAGGGTACAAGAGCCTCAATATAACGCAATTTGCTCCTACGGAGAAAGATATGTTGCTTCGCTCGCTCTGAGCGCCGAGAACGTTACTATTGGCATGCATCTAATTGCAATGTTCTCGATGCAATTTATAGACATACAACATACCAAATCACCCTTTTGGTCGATTCTGCGTGATCACTTCCACTCTCTAACAGGCATTACGTGTACCAATAGAGTAAATGAGTTAAAATCGCGCTAAAGCAATGTTAAGCAAATATAACAAGGAAGGCATCATGGCGCATGTTAATCACTATGACGTGATCGTAATCGGTAGTGGCCCTGGCGGAGAAGGGGCTGCAATGGGATTAACCAAAGCGGGACTGAATGTTGCCATTGTCGAGAAAGAAAGCAGTGTCGGCGGCGGTTGTACTCACTGGGGTACCATTCCATCAAAAGCACTGCGTCATGCCGTTAGCCGCATCATCGAATTTAATAGCAACCCGCTATTTTGTCGAAACAACACCAGCGTTCATGCAACATTTTCTGACATTTTAGGTCATGCTAAATCGGTCATTGATAAGCAAACTCGACTTCGTCAGGGCTTTTATGACCGTAACTCATGCACACTTTTGTTCGGAACCGCGCGATTTATCGATAACTACTCAATTGCAGTGATGCAAAGCGACGGTACAGAAGAAATCTATTCTGCGGATAAGTTTGTCATCGCGACGGGTTCTCGCCCGTATCAGCCTAACGACGTAGATTTCTTGCATGAGCGCATCTACGACAGTGATTCCATTTTGAGCCTGAAACACGACCCTCGCCATATCATCATTTACGGTGCGGGCGTTATCGGTTGTGAATACGCTTCTATCTTCCGCGGCCTTGGAGTGAAAACCGACCTTATCAATACCCGCGACCGCTTGTTGGAGTTTTTGGATAACGAAGTGTCAGATGCGCTGTCTTACCACTTCTGGAACAGCGGTGTAGTAATTCGTAATGATGAGACCTATGAAAAAATCGAAGGCACAGAAGATGGCGTGATTATTCACCTACAATCTGGCAAGAAGATGAAGGCAGACTGCTTGTTGTATGCGAATGGTCGAACAGGTAACACCGATAAGTTGAATTTGGGTGCAGTGGGTCTGGAAGCGGACTCTCGCGGACAACTAAAAGTAAACCGTAACTACCAAACCGATATCGAACACATTTACGCTGTAGGCGATGTCATCGGTTACCCTAGCCTTGCAAGCGCCGCTTATGACCAAGGGCGATTTGTCGCACAAGCCATTACGAAAGGTCAGGCAGAAAACTACCTGATTGATGATATTCCAACGGGTATCTACACCATCCCAGAGATTAGCTCTGTGGGTAAAACCGAGCAAGAGCTAACAGCTGCGAAAGTACCGTATGAAGTAGGACGCTCTTCGTTCAAGCATCTAGCTCGTGCACAGATCGCAGGGAAAGACATCGGCAGCTTGAAGATATTGTTCCATCGTGAAACCAAAGAAATTTTAGGGATTCACTGCTTTGGCGAACGTGCTGCGGAAATTATCCACATCGGTCAAGCCATTATGGAGCAAAAAGGCTCAGCGAATACCATCGAGTATTTCGTCAATACCACCTTCAACTATCCAACAATGGCCGAAGCGTATCGTGTCGCTGCGTTGAATGGTTTGAACCGCTTGTTCTAATCTATGCTTCTTGATAGCAGACAGAAAAACAGCAGGCTTGGACCTGCTGTTTTTATATCAACATTGTGTTAGGAAGGTATCCTTGTGCCATTGGTAGAGAAAGATAACCCCTAAACCAATACCCCGCATCAACATAAAGCTCATCATTGCAAACCACAGCGCGTGATTTTCCCACTCGGCGAATAAGTAAAAGACAACGAAGAAACTGCTGGTCGCGACAAACATACTATTGCGCATGTCTTTGCCTTTGGTTGCACCGACAAAAATGCCATCCAATAGAAAGCACCACATCGACGCAAGTGGCATCACCACCAGCCAAGGTAGATACACCGCTGCTTGCTGTTGTACCACCTCAATTGAAGTGATCATGGCGATCAACTGCGATCCCGCCAAACCAAAGAGCGCGGTCAGTCCTAAGCAAATAACCAAACTCCAAAAGAAAGTGCCGACAAGCGATGCACTCAATTGTTGCCTATCTTTGGCACCAATCGCCTTCCCGACCATGGCCTCGATTGCGTAAGCAAAGCCATCCATGCCATACGAGATAATCATCAGGAAGCTCATCAGAACCGCATTTGCAGCGACAACCTCATCACCAAAGCTCGCACCTTGGAACGTCATAAAGCTAAAAGCCGCTTGCAGACACAAAGAGCGCAAGAAAATATCGCGATTCAATTTCACGAAGCGCCCTAACCCATGCTGAGTGTCAGCAAGTAATTGCTTGGGTGACGGCAACTGACGTGCTTGCCATGTCTTCCACACGCAGACCAAACCAAACGCCATGCCTGAGTAATCAGCAATCACGGATGCAAGCGCAGCACCTTCAACTTTCCAACCTAAGCCCATCACAAATAACAAATCGAGAGCGATGTTGGTGACATTGGTGATGATCACCATCCACATTGGTGCTTTGGAATTTTGCGTTCCGAGCAGCCACCCCAACAACACAAAATTCATTAGTGCTGCGGGGGCACTCCACACACGGATAGAGAAATATTGCATGCCGTAGTGTTTTACCTCTGCGCTGGCGTCACTCCAGCCAAAGATCAAATCAGCTATCGGGGTATGGGCAATAAGGAAGACTAACGCAAACAGCAGCGCCATAAGTGAGCCTTGCATAAACACCAAGGCAAGTTGCTTTCGGTCTTCACCCCCATAGGACTGCGCCGCCAACCCAGTAGTCGACATACGCAAAAAACCAAGCAGCCAAAACGTCACGCTGATCATGGTGCTGCCCAACGCAACACCACCCAAATACCAAGCGTGGTCTAGATGACCAATCACCGCAGCATCGACCAAACCGAGCAATGGAACAGTAATATTCGACAGCACCATAGGTATCGCTAAAGCTAAGACTTGGCGATGAACTTTTGGGTTAGATAAAGGAGAGAAGATTGAATTTGTCACAGGCACCTCATCAGTAAGATCGACGAGTGTACCTGAGCGCTTAACGACTAGCCAATTACCACTTGATGTGAACGAGGACTGGCGTGAGGCGATGCTTCAACATTGGAATCTTATTAAGCCAACGCTGCCAAGCTTTCCAACGAGAACAGAATCTATCGAATGGCGAGAAAGCTTTCACCCATTGTGCCCATGGTAACCATTGCAATATCTGTGCTGCAGGCGCTTCAAAGCCATGAGCATAACGATCAGAGCCAAGCTTTTGCCCCCACTTGGTTTCCGTTAAATCTCCTGCCAGCACCATACACAGTTCAGCAGAAACAAAATGTCGACCCAAGGTTTGAATAAATTTCGCGACTTGGCGCTCTGTGCAATCGAGCAGTGCCATTTCACATAAAATGAGTACTGGTGCTTGCTCTGGAATGGCTAACGTCTCTAGCCACGACATTTCATCCACACTGCCACAGCGATGTTCATAGCGTTCATTTTTGTGGAACAAGCGCTGACGCCATACCAAATTTTCCGTCACATCCAACTCTATCCAATGGCAGCGTCCATTATCCAAACGATAAAAGCGGGTATCCAGCCCCGCTCCGACATTGATTATCCAAGCATCGGGATACTGCTGTAAGAAGTGACTAACCTGCTGGTCACAAAGCTGAGTCAGCGTCACGTGCAGCAATTGCTTCTGCGCAATATCACCACTCAAACAGTCCGGCGCCATCTTACAGCTCAAACACGCTTTAGCAGCTATCGGATCGTACACCAAGCCATTGTCGACCATGCTTTCACGGCTACGCAATAACAGTGGCTTTAATAAATGGTTAGGAACTTGATGTTTAGACTGAGACATGGGCATTTCCTGCGCCAGAGAGAAAACATAGACATTAATAAAGATGATAATGAATATCAATTACATTATCAAGCTTATAAATTGGTCAAAAAAAACAAGGTTAAGATGATGAGCAAGCTTTTGGAGGAAGTAGAAAAAGAGAAAAGACAAAACAGCCCAGATCAACTGGGCTGCTTAAATACACTTACATCCAATCGGTATTACGAATAATACCAACGGCTAAACCTTCAATCGTAAGGTGCTGAGACGTTAAGTCCACTTGAATTGGGGCAAACTCTTCATTCTCAGCATGCAGTAATATGGTTGAACCTTTGCGCTCCAAACGCTTCACAGTCACATCATCATCAACACGCGCAACGACAACTTGACCGTCTCTCACGTCTTGGGTTTTATGCACCGCGAGCAAATCGCCATCCATAATCCCGATGTCTTTCATACTCTCGCCATTTACACGAAGTAAGAAATCCGCTTGCGGTTTGAACATCGCAGGATCGACTTGGTAGTGCGCCTCTACGTGCTCTTGAGCCAGAATTGGCTCACCCGCTGCAACTTGACCAATCAATGGCAAACCCTGCTCATCATTGGCTGCGTCTTCAAGCAGGATACGAATCCCACGAGAAGCGCCTGGAATAATTTCAATTGCTTGCTTACGAGCAAGCGCTTTTAGGTGTTCCTCTGCGGCATTCGCAGAGCGGAAGCCAAGCTCACGCGCAATCTCTGCACGAGTTGGTGGCATTCCGGTGTCATCGATTTTACTTTTAATCAAATCGAAGACTTGTTGTTGGCGTGGCGTTAACGGCTTCATGTCTCACCTGTCTTTTTATACAGTTAACTGTGAGTATATCCAGTAAATGCTCAAATGAAAACCCAATTGGTTGTTTTTTAATTTATTTGTGGAGAGCTTTCAGCTTACCGATTAAGTTCATTCTTTATTCGTTTAAAACACCGACTTTTCAGTTAATCAAGTCAAAGCAATAACTTAGGGGTTCGACTAATTTACAGCCAATAAAATTAAAAGGTTTGACCAGTTTCTGGTATCCTTGCAGCGCTTAAATTTTATCGCCTAGGCTTATTTCTATTGCCGTACTCATCTCTTTTTATAGAGAAGACATGCAAAGCGGAAACTGAAATAAGGTTAGGCCTGTTTGAATACCTATTGAGGCTGTGAACTTTATGTCTTCTGGACAATCATTTTCACGTTCATTACTAAAACTACCTTTATCGGTACTGGTAAAGGGCACCACAATCCCGTCGAACCCGATTGAAGATCTGAACATCGACCTAACTAAACCGATTGTATATGCCCTGCCGTTCCGCTCGAACGTGGATTTGCTGACACTGCAAAAACAAGCCATGAGCCTTGGTCTACCCGACCCGCTCAGCCCGCTGGAAATCAATGGCAAAACGCTGAACCGTTTCGTCTTTATCGCTGCGCGTCCAACTGTGATGAACAACGATAATGATGTCCCAACCGATTCTGTTTCTCTGTTCACTGACTTACTGGAACTGCACAAGCTGGATAGTGAGTTGGATGTTCAAATGATCCCTGCAACCGTGCTTTGGGGTCGTAAGCCAGGTAAAGAAGAGAACCAAAAGCCTTACCTTCAACCGATGAATGGTCCGCAAAAAGCCAAAGCAGTAATGGCGGCGGGACGCGACTGCTTAGTTCGCTTTAGTCCCGTGGTATCTCTGCGTTATATGGCAGACTCTCACGGTACCGACAGCGCAATTGCGCACAAACTGGCTCGCGTGGCGCGTATCCACTTCTCACGCCAGAAACTGGCTGCTTCAGGCCCAAACCTGCCACAACGCCAGGTGTTGTTTGCTCGTTTACTAAAATCTCCAGCTATTGAACTGGCGATTGCTGACGAAGCCAAGATCAAAAACATCTCGATTGATAAGGCACGTAAAGAAGCCCACGACATCATGGATGAAATCGCCGCCGACTTCTCCTACAGTCTAGTGAAAAACGGCGACCGCATCCTGAGTTGGTTATGGACAAAACTATACCAAGGTTTGCACATCAATAACGCCTCGACTGTGCGTCGTTTAGCGCAAGACGGCCACGAAATTGTGTACGTTCCTTGTCACCGTAGTCACATGGACTACCTGCTGTTGTCTTATGTTTTATACCATGAAGGCATGGTGCCTCCGCACATTGCGGCAGGCATTAACTTGAACTTCTTCCCGGCCGGTCCGCTTTTCCGTCGTGGTGGGGCGTTCTTTATTCGTCGTAGTTTTAAAGGCAACAAACTGTACTCAACCATTTTCCGTGAGTATCTAGCTGAGCTGTTTGCCAAAGGCTATTCAGTCGAGTACTTCAGTGAGGGTGGTCGTTCACGTACAGGTCGCTTACTGCAAGCGAAAACGGGTATGCTGGCTATGACCATCCAAGCAATGCTACGTGGTTTAAACCGCCCAGTAACGCTAGTGCCGGTCTACATCGGCTACGAGCACGTAATGGAAGTGGGCACTTACGCGAAAGAGCTGCGTGGCAAACGCAAAGAGAAAGAAAACGCAGGGCTTGTACTGCGTACTCTGCGTAAACTGCGTAACTTTGGTTTGGGCTATGTGAACTTCGGTGAGCCAATTCAGCTCAACCAATACTTGAACGAGCATGCTCCTGAGTGGACGAAAGACATCGACAGCATGGGTGGTAACAAACCACAATGGATGAATCCTGTGGTCAACGACCTTGCTAATAAGATGATGACGCACATCAACGATGCGGCGGCGGCAAACGCGTTGACCTTGTGTGCAACCGCACTGCTTGCTTCTCGTCAACGTGCACTTTCTCGTGACTCGCTGATCAATCAGATCGAGTGTTACTTAAAGCTACTCAAAAATAACCCGTACTCAAGCACCTCCACTATCCCTACCGAAAGTGCTGAGGAGTTGGTCGATCATGCAATTTCGCTTGATAAGTTCGTGATTGAAACCGATAGCATGGGTGACATCATTTCGCTGGACCGTAGCCAATCGATCCTGATGACTTACTATCGCAACAACATCATTCACTTGTTCGCTCTGCCGTCATTAATTGCCCAAATGCTCATTCGTCAGCGCAACCTTTCGGTAGCCAAGATTCAAGCGAATGTCGCGCAAATCTACCCATTCTTGAAGAAAGAGCTGTTCTTAAGTTACCAAGAAGACGAGTTAGATGAATTGGTCGTTAAAACACTGCATGAATTTGCCGATCAGAAAATGATTAGTCTTGATGGTGATAAGCTAGAGATCAATCAATCGAACAACCAGCCTTTGGTTCTGTTAGGTCGAACGATAACTGAAACGCTGCAACGCTACTCTATCGCGATGAACTTGCTTGTTGCTTACCCTGAACTCGGTAAATCGGACCTAGAGCAGAAGAGCCAAGATATTGCTCAGCGCCTAGGGCGTTTGCACGGTATTAATGCGCCAGAATTCTTCGATAAAGGTGTGTTTACCGCGATGTTCAATACGCTCAAACAGCAAAAATACCTCGATAACGATGGTAACTGTGACACGAAGAAAACGCAGCAATTTGCACGACTACTGTTCACTCTGCTTTATCCAGAAGTGAAACTGACGATCGAAGAGAGTATTCACCAACTTCGGTCGTAACCGTTTTATCTTCTTTCAATAAGAAAAAGGCATCCAATCGGATGCCTTTTTCTATTTCTTCGCTTACCAAAATGCGACCAGTAACCCTATCGCTATCACCATGCCAACATAATTGTTGTTAAGGAAAGCCTTAAAGCACAACTCACGCTCACGGTGACGAATTAAGTGCTGCTGATAAACAAACAACGACGCTGCAATCAAAAGGGTCCAGTAGTAACTTTGTCCCAATTGGTAGAACTGCCCTAACCAAACCAACATCGCGAGTGTAATCAGTTGCAACACACCAATAATAAGCTTGTCATGACGACCAAACAGAATTGCCGTCGATTTAATGCCAATCTTTAGATCATCATCTCGGTCTACCATCGCATATTGAGTGTCGTACGCAATGGTCCACAAAGCATTAATGAGGAACAAAAACCAAACAATTAATGGTAATTCCCCAGTTTGTGCAGCCCACGCCATTGGAATCGCCCAGCTAAAAGCCAAGCCTAAAAATAGCTGTGGAATATGAGTGTAACGCTTCATAAATGGATAGATGAACGCCAACACAATGCCAGCGAAGGATAGCTGAATCGTCAGCGGGTTCATGGTCAGCACTAACAAAAACGAGCTGATACCCAAAACCAAAAATAATCCAATCGCTTCTTTTGCTGTCACTTTCCCTGATGGCAGTGGACG
Source organism: Vibrio sp. Vb1166 (assembly GCF_033338695.1). NCBI lineage: Bacteria > Pseudomonadati > Pseudomonadota > Gammaproteobacteria > Vibrionales > Vibrionaceae > Vibrio > Vibrio sp. Vb1166. The sequence continues at coordinate 39,714 of NZ_JAWOTE010000028.1, forward strand.
TTGCTTAGTACGCTTTACATGGCCGTCGACTTTGCGATCTGCAAAATCATTAATCACGCACCCCGCACTACGCATTAGGAAAACACCCAATACAAACACGATGAATACATCCCAACTTGGCATTCCTTGGGCTGAGATAATTAGCGCCCAAATCGTTGGCCACATCAGTAACAGTGAACCAATCGGGCGATCCATGCGCATCAGTTGCCAATATGCTTTGGCTTTTTCTGCGGACATTTACACTGTCTCCTTAGCGTAAACTGGTGAATTAGATAAGAATAACTCGGCGACTAGCATCGGTTTGTGATTCATCCACAACCTTGAGCGTCGTGCTAACAAACGTCCTTCTGGTACGGCTACCCATCCCATTTGCAAAGAGTCCCGCTCAACGTTATCTGCGCTAAACACAGTTAGTCCTAATGGGATATCCCCTTGTTGAGCCAAATCATACTGCTGATCAACTAAGGTTGAACGAGGAATCAATGTCCGCCCAATAACCCAGTTATTATTGTCACCGCACAAAATTACCTCTCTCAGTAAGCAATCTTGTTCGGACAATAACTGGCTTTCGTCCTGTTTTAATGTCGCTGCAGTGACGATCTGATTTTGTAGCAATTCTACCGTTAACGCTTGGCAGTGCTGTTTTAAACGACGTGACAAAGACCCTTGCTCTTCAAGCCAATGCTTGGCAAATTCATTTGGAAATTCGAATTCTTCGGGGTTTTGCCACTCTACTTCCAATAAAGAAGCAAGATAGAGTGATGTTGGCTGATTCATACTAGTATTCAATTGGAGGCTTTATGCGTACAATAAAGCAACAACTTACCGTCCATAGTAATGTATGTAACCGTAAGTTCCGTTATTTGTTATAGACGGCCCATTGTATCAAGACTGAAGCGATTCGAATATCGCGATCCAGAGAAAGAAAAGTTAGAAATATGTACAAACGTTATATAGCCCAAATTATTTTTGCGTTAACCATACTATTCGCCGCACCAAGTTGGGCTGAAACGGAAGAAGCTGGACCTAAGTTGGCATACTTTACCCTAGAGCCTGATCTCACTACTAACTTTTACACCAAAGGCAAAAAGTTAGGTTATGTGCAAGTGCGCATCGACATCATGGTAATGAGTCAACAAGATTTATCAGTTGTTGAGCATCACCAACCTTTGATTCGCGATGCAGTGATTGAATTACTGGGTAAGCAAACAGAAGATACGATTAAGTCCCTTTCTGGCCGAGAAGATCTGCGCAAAACCTTAGTGACGACCCTCAACGAAACACTTTTGCCTGAAACAGGTAAAACCATCATTGCCGATTTGTTGTTTACAAAATACCTTTATCAATAAACCCAAATCCGTTTTGAACATAAAAAAAGACCGCTCTTGAGCGGTCTTTTCATTTCATCTGCTTTAGGCTTGCTGTTGGTATTTCATCTTGCCTGAATCAAACAGCGCAATCGCCATCCCCGACAGTAGCCCAACTAAGTGAGCGGTGTTTGCAATCGCCATAAATGGCTGCACAAAACCAAGAACTAACCATACCAACATAAAGACGATAATTGGCTTGGGTAACGTAAGGCCTAAATGTGGCAAGCGGTAACCCAGTATCCACAAATAACCAAGCAGTGCATAGACCACACCAGACAAGCCGCCGAAGTTAGCCCCTTCAACATAGAACTGGCCTGCCCCTGAAAGCGCTGCCGACACCACAAAGAGTTGCAATAGCTTACCGGAACCGAGACGACGTTCGATGTCGCCCCCCAACTGCCACCACCATAGTAAGTTAAACACGATGTGAGTTACTGAAAAGTGCAGTAACGCATGACTTAGCCATCGCCACACTTGCCATTGTTGCCCCTCAAAAGCCGGGAAGTGCAACAACTTAAACACGCCATTGCCAAAGCCAAACATTTGTAACAAGTAGATGATGATACAGACTGTCATGATCAGCAAAGTCATGGGGCCAGCTTTCGCTTTGACCATGCTTATGATACTCGGGCTGGAATAATGAAATGTGCTCTTACGAGTATCGGCAACGTCCCACGAGGCGGCGCTGTATTTTGAATCAGACGGGTTAGCAAGGAACTGCTTAAGTTCGGCTTCCGCTTCTATTTCATGCTGGCTATCAGTCAGCCACAGCGCAAATTGCCCATCCCCTTCTGGCATCATTTCGATGTCAATTTGGCGAGAGGCCATATAATCAATAAAGGCTTGCGCCATACGTGGATTATTTAACGTTACCAATCTCTTCATTAACTTCTCACTATCGGTAGTTCTGCTCGATGCCAGGCTTCAAAGCCACCATCTACACTGTACACCTGTTCAAAGCCTTGGTTAACCAAATATTGCGCCGCACCTTGGCTACTAATGCCGTGGTAACACATCACTAGAATAGGTTGTTCGAACTCCACTTCATCCATAAACGCAACGATCGTATCGTTAGTTAAATGATACGCGGACTCCGCATGCGCAACGGCAAACGATTGAGGGTCACGGATATCTACAAGCTTCGCATCACCCTGCTCGAGCAGCGCTTGCGCACCTTGTACATCGATATGCTTAAACTGATCCATTTACTTTCTCATTGTCTTATTAATATACCCAAGCAACCTCGAACCTAACGTACTAATCAGCACCCGTGGTACAGCATAAAATCCATATTTGAAGCTGCTTGGGTATACTGCCGCTATTGTAACCTATCCAACGGCAAACTTAGACACATGGATAATCAGGGTTTTCAAAAGTGTACACATTCCAACCATTTGTGGATAAAGCTGTGAATTGCGTTGATAAAGTGTATTTGGATCTTTTGATCCACAATATGTAGTGATGATCCTGATCTAACTGTGTGTATATCTATAGCTATCCCCAGATGGAAAAGTGCTTGAATCCCTTGTTTTGTCCGGGTTTCGAACAGTTGATAAATAATTACTTCACAGAGTTATACACAGGTAGCACATAAAATCCGGATCGCAAACGCTATCGATTTTCGATCGACAATAAAAAAGCCGAGATCACATGATCTCGGCTTTCTATGAAAATCTTACTTTCAATTAGCAGTGGAAATTAAAATTCACCCACGGCCAATTTTAGTTTCTTCATTGCATTTTTTTCTAGCTGGCGAATACGCTCGGCAGAAACACCGAACTCATCAGCTAAGTCTTGCAATGTTGCTTTCTCATCATCTAACCAACGAGAACGCACGATGCGCTGACTACGCTCATCCAAACTCGCTAATGCATGACCCAAGCGATTGTTGGTGTGCATTTCCCAGTTGGCGGCTTCAATGTTGTCGGCCACATCAGACGATTTGTCTTCTAGGTATAGCATCGGCGCTGTGTAAGCGTTTGAACTGTCGTCTTCATCAGTTGGCATATCAAAGGTTGAATCCACCGCCGCTAAGCGTGATTCCATCTCGCGAACTTCAGAAGGCTCAACACCTAACTCGCGCGCAACGGTTTCCACTTCACCGTTGTTAAACCAACCCAAGCGCTTTTTCGACTTACGCAGGTTGAAGAACAATTTACGTTGCGCTTTAGTGGTCGCAATTTTCACGATACGCCAGTTACGTAGCACGTATTCGTGGATCTCTGCTTTGATCCAGTGGACAGCAAAAGAAACCAAGCGAACCCCTACTTCTGGGTTAAAACGCTTAACGGCTTTCATTAGACCGATGTTACCCTCTTGCACAAGATCCGCCATTGGCAAACCGTAGCCAGAGTAACCACGAGCAACGTGAACAACGAATCGTAGGTGCGAAAGAATTAGACCTTTTGCAGCCTCAATCTCACCTTTATAGTGTAATCGTTCTGCCAGCTCACGCTCTTCGTCTGCAGTCAGCATTGGGTAGCTGTTTACTGAGCGAATATAGCTATCAAGGCTATCTTGCGTGACTAGAGCCATCGGATACGCTTCTTTTGTCATTCAATTCCTCATCAATCTCTGATCTGGAGCATTACATTGCAATTTAGCTTCGATATCTTGAACTCAAAATGAACAAGTTTCAAGAAGGGGAAGCAATTATCCATAAACATTTGGTCTAAGCAAGGGTTCAAAATTAGCTAGTGCTAATGAAATCCAAGTAATAAGACCGCCATCACTTAAACTGGTTCAATTTCTTTTAAATGTCGTTGCGCAGAAAAGCGCGCCGCAATACATCCCAAAAGACTCCCAATGATGATTAGTAACAAAGATTCATCCCAACTTAGACCAATCAGGCGGAACTGGCTATCGTACAACGCAGCAAGGTCTTCCACCGCACTATTCATGACAATGGTCACTAAAGCCGTTACCAACCACGCAATAGTGGCACCTAACACGCCAAACCACATACCTGTGTACAAGTAAGGGCGCAGAATGAAACTGTCCGTCGCACCGATCAGTTTCATGGTTTGAATCTCTTCTTTATTCGCCAGCACATTAAATCGCAATGTATTGCCAACGATTAAAAATACCGCACCGAGCATCAGCACTGTCAGGGTAATGACAATAATACTCGCGAGAGTTTTGATGGCATCAAGACGCGCTAGCCAGTCTTCGTCAAGTCTCACGTCGGTCACATCTTGTTGCTCTCGAACGTCTTTGGCTAATGACTGAATATCACTTTTTAGTTCCGAATCTGGCGTAATCACCAACACACCAGGTAGCGCATAGCCACTTAAGAGGCTGATAGCTTGGTCGAACCCTGCATATTGGCTTAAATCAGATAGACCTTGTTGCGGTGAAATATACTCTACCTCTTTTACCAAAGGCCAAGTTTCAATTTGATCTTTGAGAACCATCACTCGCGCATCCGGCATACCTTCAACTAAGTAAGCACTAACTTGTGAAGGAGAAGCGACATCTTCCGCTGCCCCCGCAACGTTTTTCCCCAATAGATACAAACAAGCTGGCATGGCAAGTGCCATGGAGATGACCGCTAGGGTCAGAATGTTGCCTAGTGGTCGTTGCCATAAGGCGCTAAAAGAGGATTTAGCTTGTTTTGCGTGGACAGAGAAAAAACCATCGGTATTCGCACGCTTGGCACTGCGGCCTTTCCCCTTCTTTTGGGAGTGCTTGTTACCTGCCATAGTCTTCTACCTCACTTAGGAAGCCTTGGTTCAATTCAAAATGACGATACTGTGGGCGAGTGTTTACTAACCCCACATCGTGCGTGGCAAGTAGGATAGTCACGCCCGCACGGTTAAATTCTTCGAATAGACGCAACACACGGTTGGATAATTCTGGGTCAAGGTTACCCGTAGGCTCATCAGCCACCAGCAACGTTGGTCGATTAACCACAGCACGGGCAATACCGACGCGCTGTTGCTCACCACCAGAAAGTTGACTAGGTAGACAACGAGCTTTATCGAGTAAGCCCGTTTTATCTAACGCCGCAGAAACACGGCGTTTGATTTCGTTTTCAGAAATCGATTCGATACGCATTGGCAGAGCGACATTGTCGTACACACTGCGATCCATCAATAGGCGATGATCTTGAAAAACAATCCCAATATTGCGGCGCAAAAAAGGGATGTCTTTGCTTGGAATACGCGTGATGTCGTGACCATTAAAATGGATTTTGCCATCGGTTGGTCGCTCTATCGCGCAGATCAATTTCAGCAAGGTACTTTTACCAGCCCCGGAATGTCCGCCTAAAAACGCCATTTCACCGCGCCTCAGGTGAAAATCGACTTTTTGCAGTGCTTGTCGACCACCTCGGTAAGCTTTGCTTACTTGCTGAAATTTGATCACCGTTGATTTCCTCTAACTCTTTTTATTCTTCACGACTAAACAGTGCGTCAATAAACTCTTGAGTTTCAAATGGACGCAAGTCTTCGATACCTTCACCCACACCAATGTAACGAATTGGAATACCGAACTGATCAGCGATAGCGAAAATTACGCCGCCCTTGGCTGTACCATCCAGCTTAGTCAAAGTAATCCCGGTTAGAGGGGCAACATCACTGAAAAGTTTCGCTTGGCTAATGGCATTTTGTCCTGTACCTGCATCAAGCGTTAGCATGATCTCATGTGGTGCAGAGTCATCAATTTTCTTCATCACACGTACAATCTTACGCAGCTCTTCCATTAGGTTCGCTTTGTTCTGTAGACGACCTGCTGTATCAGCAATCACCACATCCACACCACGTGCTTTTGCCGCTTCAATCGCATCATAGATAACAGAGGCACTGTCTGCGCCAGTATGTTGAGCAATCACAGGAACATTATTACGTTCACCCCACACTTGTAACTGCTCAACCGCTGCGGCACGGAAAGTATCGCCCGCTGCAAGCATCACTTTTTTGCCTTGAGTTTGGAACTGCTTCGCTAGCTTACCGATGGTCGTGGTTTTACCCACGCCATTTACACCCACCATCAAGATGACGTAAGGCGTTTTGTTGCTATCGATTTCTAGTGGCTGTTCGACTTTAGAAAGAATCTCAGCCATTTCTTCTTTCAACAAACCATAAAGGGCTTCGCCGTCTTTCAGATCGCCACGTGTGGCTTTTTCTGTCAGGTTGTTGATAATTTTTGTTGTGGTATTCATGCCCACATCAGCAATAAGAAGTTGCTCTTCTAGCTCTTCAAATAAGTCCTCATCGATTTTCTTACCGCTGAACAGACCGAAGAAGCCAGCACCAATATTTGCTTTTGTTCGGCTTAGGCTGCGTTTAAGACGAGCAAAAAAGCTTTCTGTTGGCTTTTCTTGTTCTTGAACACGAGGCGCGGCCGATACGACTTCTGGCTCTTCTGCTTCTGCTTCTGCTTCTGCTTCTGCTTCTGCTTCTGCTTCTGCTGGGGCAGCCTCTGATTGTTTCGCTTCTTCTTCAAGTTCTGGCGTTGCTTCCGCTTGCTCAGCAACCGCTTCGGTTTGCTGCTCTTCAGAAGGCGCTTCCACTGCTTCTTCTTTTACTGTTTCTTCAGTTTTTGGTTTTGGGCTTTGTTCTTCGTCACCAAAACCTAGCCACGAAAGTAATCCGCGCTTCTTTTTTTCCGTCATCTGGGGCTATCCTAGATTGTTCTTTTATCTATTAATGACTCTTTTTTGACAAGATTATTATCTGTCTAAAAAAGGCTAATGACAAAGTTCTGAAAACTTTCCGATTAGGTAATTCTAATCTTATTAGTGTTACACTCTGTCATCTTGAATATTCTGGGCTGTATCCAAGCTCCAAGCTCATTGCTTGGGCGATTAGATATAGTATCACTTTATTAGCGGTCAAAAAATCTATGGTAAGACGTCGCCAGCAAAACTCATCACAAAAAAAGCCAACAACGGGCTTTGTTCGCATTATTAGTGGCTTATGGAGAGGCAGAAAACTTCCTGTACACGATGCTGAAGGCTTACGCCCCACGACAGATCGCGTCAAAGAAACGCTGTTTAACTGGTTAGCTCAAGATGTACCACAGGCAAAATGTCTCGACTTGTTTGCTGGCTCTGGCGGCTTGGGATTTGAGTCAGCTTCGCGCCAAGCAGAGCAAGTGACCATGGTTGAGCTAAACCCACAAGCTTTCCAACAGTTACAAAAGAATGTTGCCTCTCTTAACGCGAACAACATCCAAGTGGTAAATACCGACGCACTGAGTTTTTTGAAGCAACCGGGTTCTGCTCATCATGTGGTGTTTATTGACCCACCGTTTCGCAAAGGTCTATTGGATGAGACCGTGGCTCTGCTAGAACAAAATGGCTGGCTCGCGGAAGATGCGATGATTTATATTGAAACAGAAAAAGAACTCAATATTGCCGACTTACCAGAAAACTGGCAATTACATCGAGAAAAAACAGCAGGCCAAGTGAGCTATCGTCTGTACGAACGTACCTCCGCATAACGCCTCGATTTAAAAGGATACTTAAATGAAAGCACTAATTATGCTGGCCAAAGCGGCTATCGCCTTTGTTTGGTTAGTATTAATCCTAAATATTTTTATGCCCTTTCCCGGCAATGCCGCGATTGCGCTATACATCATGACCGCTTTTTTGTTCATCATGCACGGTTTACAAATGGCCATCTTCATTGGTGCATTTGGCGACAAAATAAAAATGAGCAGTTGGGAAAAATATTCAATCCTGATTTTTGGTATTTTTGCCCTACTCGATATTCGTCGTAAACACATGATGTAATCGCTCAGATACGAAAAAGCCGCTCTTGTGAGCGGCTTTTTTTCTGCGTTTCGTTCGTCACCCAATGTAACTTTTTACACCATCCAAGAACATTTGAGTGGAGATCATCACCAGTAACAAGCCCATTAAGCGTTCTACCGCCTTCAAGCCACGTTCACCCAACAAGCGATTAAAGAAGCCATAAAACATCAGTATAAAAAATGTTGCGCCCCACGCAATTACGACTGATGCTGACATTTCCAACATTTTCTCTGGATGTTGCGAAGACAGTAAAAGCAAGGCTGCAATCACTGAAGGGCCCGCGATCATAGGAATGGCCATCGGAACAATAAAGGGCTCCTCGCCTGCTGCCAGTCCAGTGATGCTGCCAGCACTCGGGAAAATCATCTTAATCGCAATAATGAAGAGAATAATGCCACCTGAAATGCTGAGCGTTTCTGGCTGGACATGCAAAAAACTTAAGATGCTTTGTCCTGCAAACAGAAACAACATCAAAATCAGTAAGGCAAACAGTAGTTCACGAATCAATACCTTACGACGACGCTTGGGATCGATATGTTTGAGAATAGACAACACAATCGGCAAGTTACCGAGAGGGTCCATGATTAGAAACAGCATGGTCGCTGCAGAAAGAATGTCCATATTCTGGCCTCACCTAAAAAATGGCGGCCAGTGTATAGCAAACTGACAACATGAGTATATGACTGAGGGCGAAAACACCATAGTCACCCTCGATCTTAGCCGCCGTTTAGTGATTGCAAACTCGCGCCATATTGACCACAAACTTACCTTCAAGCTCACGAATTTTGTCGCGCTTGAGCAAAAATGCTAGTAATGCATCTAAGTCTAGATCATTCAGTTTACAGGTGTGAAAGCGAACGCTAGCACCAAAGTGCTGTGTGAGGGCTTCGCGATCCATTGGTGTTTCTCTAAGTAGGTTTAGCAGCCCGTGAGCATGGATTTCACTCATTATTGACTCCAGTTATTAAGAACAATGCGTTCAGTTTACTGAAATCCTCAAGAGCTGCTTTGACTTAAATTAGTAAATGATTGAGGCAACAATGAGGGCATGAGCAAAAAAGTAACTGCCACTCACCCACAAATAGGCGTGTTTCATCGGTTTTCGATAACCGTGTATCGCGTATGCCAGCGCCGAATAGATGAGAACTAAGGTTCCGCTAAAGCCGATAGCATTGGCGTAACTCGGCACTTGTAACCAAACTTCACCGGCTGCCCAAGCAAGTTGAACCAGCATCATCCCCATGATCACAACAGGGAATACCAGAGAGTCGAGTTGAGGTAGCAACAAAAAGAACGCCACGATACTCGCTGCAAGCAGCAGGGCCAACAGCCACCAGACAATCTCACCATTAAGCTGCACCCAAAATGACTTGCTGTAGCATACCTGGGCAACCAGATAAGCCGTAAAATAGATTAGCTTACGAGTTTTAAACGAGTGCAGCGTATCTGCCACCATAGACACAATAAGCCCACCCGCAATCCAGTAGGTATATGTTGCGGATGCACCTTGAGTTAACACCAACACAAGAAGAAGTAGCAGAGTAAAGATTTTAAACACGAGGGATTGTGTCGGGTTAGCTTGCTTTGCTCCCAACACGGAATACACACCTGATAGCCCTATCGCCAGCCAACTCCACATGCAGTATACACCTTTTACTTAAACTCGCCGCTAGTCTAGGTAGACCAGTTTTGATGTAAAGACACAATCTACGAAAGTTGGATCTCGCTAGCGATTCGAAACATTTTGTAACCCTCAGCCTACGTAATAATAAAGCCGATGAGCCTGAATGATGCCACTAAACATTGGGGCCAAGCTTTGCTCATCAGCCGAACCCATCAAATCACACGACACAATAACCAACGCTTTCTAAAACTATTTAACTGAAAAACAGATAAGTGCTCCAGGTAAGCCGCCATTTCACAAACTGACGATTAAACCACCAGGATGTATGTAATGCAGGCAACAAGAATAAATAACAGACACAAAATAGAAAATAGTCTTAGTAGCGCTCTAAGAGAGGAGAAACCACTGATGACTAGGGGTAAAAACTAAGAAAACCGACCTTAATTCAGTAAAAAAAACATCAGACAAGAAAAGTAAGTCAATGATAAATAAAACCATAATTTCAATAACAGATAAAAGTGCGGACTTCATAAACCATAAAATCACTAAACACTTTTGAAGCCCATATTTTCTCATAAGGTAAGAAAATCTCACTCCATGCTTTCGATTTGACGATGCAACCTCATAGCACATTTTTTAATTTTCTCAATTTTTGAGAAATACAGACAAAATAAACACCCAACATACCATTCGAAACAAAAAACAATTACAAAGCCAACACCACAAACCATTTAACATTATAAAATCATATACTTAAAACAAAAAAGGATAGAAATAAAACAATGTGAACACTTTAAATGCAGCACAAAAAACATAGTTTCATTAGTCAGAATCACGTAAAACCAGACAAGTTAAGTGTGGTTTTTGAAAAGATTAACGAGCATATGTTGATCAAACCCCAAAAACAGTGCTATATTAAATTCATCGAGTTCATCAAAGATTAAGGGGTAGTGTTATGATTTCATCTTCTCAAAAACAAGGGCTGGTTATGATTGCAGTGGTTGTGGGTTTAATGACACTGCCAATGATGTACTAACCCAATGATTTAAAATAAAAAAGGACGCAAATGCGTCCTTTTTTATTTATCTGTATAGCTCTACTGAATGTGCTTAGACAAAATATCCCAGTGCATATAGTAGAAACCAAGAGCGGCCAGCGTAATCAACGTCATTAGCAAAATTGCTGTACGCCAAATAAAGCGAGAGCTTCTTGGTGTCAGCTCTTTTTCACAAGCATCACATGCCGCCATAAAGCCTTTACGATCATCCAGCTTGTAATCGTCTTCGTGCACCACTTTGTTACGCACGGTTGCGATGAATCGAAGCTTTGCTATCACGTCATGCGGTAAACGTTCTTCACAACTATTAATAAGTTGGTGCAACCCTTTCCCTTCTGCATGGTACTGAGTACGCAAAAGTTTTTCGATCGTTCGGGTACGCATGACTACTTTTTCAATATCTGACATCGTAACCCTCCTTACCAGACCCTTCCTATGTTCATTATTTTTATTCTTCTATAAATTTAGAGCTTTTTCGAGCCGTTAAGTGCAATTTTACTTTCAATTTGTGCCCTTGAGCTCATATAGCCAGACAAGTGAAAGCTGCTTAGTTCAGCTTTAGTGACGTAGCTTACAGATGAAGCAACAATTTCATCGCGTCCCCATTGAGATAAACCGTGAAGTGCGCCGAATAAAATTCATGTCCCTTTCATTAGATTATGAATAAGTTACCTCAACTCATCGTTTCGTCAGCGAGTTCTGTAGAATGGGACCCGATAAAACATTGGAGGTTAATATGCCAATCTCACTTATTTTCGCCCTATTCGCCCTTATTGCCTTGGGCGCGTGGGTGTTTTTCCGTTTTTATAGTAAGCACTATGTGGGCGAAGACGCTCCAGAGCAAAGCGCGCAGGTAACGGTTTTAGATAAACAAGCGATAGACATACCAAACGCACCACCAGGTCAAGACGATCAAGAGTATTGGATTTACGTTCAACGTGGTTCTATCGGTCCAAAGCGTGAATTCCAAATTGGAGTGCATTACTACCATGCACTCAACCCTGGAGATAAGGGAACACTGACCTATCGCGGCAACAAGTTCCTTCACTTCGCTATCAAACGTTAAGGCAGTAACCAACGAGTCTTGGCAGAACGAGAAAAGAGATAGCTCATCGCCAAGGCTCCAGATCCACTTAGAACGATCCAGACTGGAATCACCCAAGCAGGATGTCCTGTGTACCAACCGAACTCTTTCATCGGCCATAAGAAAATAGGGTGAAGTAAGTAAATCCCCAAGCTGTGCTGACTGATCACACTGACCGCTTTTTGTACTTTTGGTGATAAGCCTTCACCAAAGTAACGCCCGATCATAAAAATCATCGAAGCCGCTAGAATCACATTCAGTGTTTTATAAGAGAGCCAGCGCCCAACCGTATACTTCTCCGCCTCTAAGCTATTTGTCACAACCATCGTAAAGGTCACTGCCAACGCCACGAGTCCTAGCCCAACAAATAAGGTCACCATAGAGCGATTCAAAGGTACCTTTTGAAATAAAACATACCCCAGTGGAAGGTAACCCATATAAAGCCACATCTGATTACTCCAAGGGCCATCAATCTTGAACAAGAACAGAGTGCTGGTGAAAAGCCAAAATGCGAGATAGGTATACAAGACGTTGTCATCCACGTTGCGTACCATCCATTGAAACAGCGGAATCACAAAATACAGTGGTATAAAGTAATAGAAAAAGCCGAGATGGTAATACGTTGCGTGGAATGGGCTATTGCTTAATACCTCTTTTACGGTTTCAAAATCAAAGCCTTGAGAAGTCCAGCCTGAAAGGTATGCATAAAACATCGACCAAATAAGAAATGGAACTAAAACTTTGCCCAAACGCCTTTTGATATAATACTTACCGTCAAATGGTCGAGTGTCACTGAGCATTAGCGCTCCGGTGATCAAAATAAAAACTGGCACTGCCCAGCGGGTTACGCTATTCACGCCTACCGCTGTCAGCCATTGGTCAAATGGAATCACTCCTAACTCATTTCGATACGGTGCCAAGACGTGAATGGCGATCACTGCTACCGCTGCGAAGCAGCGCAATAAATCAAAAAACAGAACCCTTTCTCTCATACCTTTCCCTACTTTGAGTCGCTTATCGTTTATAGCATAGGGTAAATCTCAACCAGTGAAATAGTTAACAATCTGTTTTTGCTTATTTTTAACTCAACAATGACCTACAACGGGGATTTCATCACCACTCTAATCACTTAACGAGAACCAAAAACCAAGCATCAGTATTCACTCTCGATGCCAAACCGAAACAATCTGATTACAGCAAACGGCGCATAAGAAGTAAATTACCACCTTCTAAAGAAGGTGGCTTTGTGTGAGCCCCCTAAAAGGGGGCCTTTGTTTAGTCCAGCGCCA
>NZ_JAWOTE010000029.1:0-48896 GCF_033338695.1 Vibrio sp. Vb1166
TGTTTTACCGTGGTCAACGTGGCCGATAGTACCAACGTTAACGTGCGGTTTCGTACGTTCAAATTTTTCTTTAGACACGATCGTGTTCCTTCCTAGTTATGATTCGTCGTGATCATTATTGATCGACGACGCGCCAGAAATTGTTATTTTATGCGCCAACGCCCGTTAGCGCAATATTTGGACGCCCTGATCTCGCAAAAAGTCGTAAACTTTTTGCAGTTCAATCGTCAATTAGTAACCACGCTCTGCAATAATTTTATCTGCGAAGTTTTTCGGCACTTCAGCGTACTCGTGAAACTCCATAGAGTAAGACGCACGGCCTTGAGTTGCAGAACGTAGATCAGTTGCGTAACCGAACATTTCGGATAGTGGTACTTGAGCACGGATGATCTTAAGACCAGCCACACCTTCGTCCATGCCTTCAATGATACCGCGACGACGGTTTAGGTCACCAACAACGTCACCCATCCAGTCTTCCGGAGTGGTTACTTCGACATTCATCATAGGTTCTAGAATCACAGGTTGTGCTTCTAGTGCACCTTTCTTGAATGCCATCGAGCCAGCGATCTTAAACGCCATCTCGCTTGAGTCTACATCGTGGTAAGAACCATCAAATAGTGTAGCTTTAATATCTAGTACAGGGTAACCCGCTAGAACACCACTATTCATTTGCTCTTCGATACCTTTCGATACCGAGCTGATGTATTCCTTAGGAATCACACCGCCCACGATTTCGTCTACGAATACGAAACCTTCACCAGGCTCAGAAGGCTCAAGTTTGACCCAAACATGACCGTATTGACCACGACCACCTGATTGACGAACAAACTTACCTTCAACTTCCGCTTTACCACGAATGGTTTCACGGTAAGCAACCTGAGGTTTACCAACGTTACAATCAACGCTGAATTCACGCTTCATACGATCAACGATAATGTCTAGGTGAAGTTCACCCATACCTGAGATCAGAGTCTGACCTGATTCGTCGTCCGTTTCCACGCGGAATGATGGATCTTCCGCGGCTAGTTTACCTAGCGCGATAGCCATTTTCTCTTGGTCTGCCTTAGAACGAGGCTCTACAGCAATCTGAATAACTGGTTCAGGGAACTCCATGCGTTCTAGAATCACTTTGTGGTTCTGATCACACAGTGTGTCACCTGTTGTTACGTCTTTCAGACCGATAGCAGCTGCAATATCACCAGCGCGAACTTCTTTCACTTCTTCACGCTTATTCGCATGCATCTGAACGATACGACCGAAACGCTCTTTCTTCTCTTTTACTGAGTTGTAAACAGCGTCACCCGAGTTTACAACACCGGAGTAAACACGCATGAAAGTTAGCGTGCCCACGAATGGGTCAGTCGCAATCTTAAACGCTAGCGCTGAGAAAGGTTCGTTGTCGTCAGCATGACGCTCAACTTCATTTTCTCTTTCGTCGACACCTTTAATTGCAGGTACGTCAACAGGCGATGGCAAGAACTCAACTACTGCATCCAGTACCGCTTGAACACCTTTGTTCTTAAACGCACTACCACAAGTAGCCAGTACGATTTCGTTATTTAGTGTGCGAGTACGTAGAGCTTGTTTGAGCTCAGCTTCAGTCAATTCACCTTCTTCAAGGTACTTGTCCATCAGCTCTTCGCTAGCTTCAGCAGCGGATTCAACCATGTGGTTGCGCCACTCTTCAGCAAGTTCAATCATGTCAGCTGGGATGTCTTCGTAAGTAAACGAAGTGCCTTGATCGGCATCATTCCAGTTGATCATTTTCATCTTGATAAGGTCGATGACACCTCTGAACTCATCTTCCGCACCAACGTTCAGCTGGATCGGAACAGGAGTCGCACCAAGACGATTCTTAATTTGGTTCACAACGCGTAGGAAGTCTGCGCCCGCACGGTCCATCTTGTTTACAAATACCAAACGTGGAACGTGGTATTTGTCTGCTTGACGCCATACAGTTTCAGACTGAGGTTCAACACCAGATGAGCCACAGAACACAACCACAGCACCATCAAGTACACGAAGAGAACGCTCTACTTCGATAGTAAAGTCAACGTGTCCAGGGGTATCAATGATGTTTACGCGATGCTCAGGGAACTGTGCTTCCATACCACGCCAGAATGTAGTAGTCGCAGCGGATGTGATAGTGATACCACGCTCCTGCTCCTGCTCCATCCAGTCCATGGTTGCTGCACCATCGTGAACTTCGCCGATTTTGTGAGAAAGGCCAGTGTAGAACAGAATACGCTCAGTTGTGGTTGTTTTTCCTGCATCTACGTGAGCACAGATACCGATATTACGGTATAGCTCAATAGGAGTTTTACGAGCCACGATTGTATCCTCTTACTAAGGTGTACCTTAGAGTATAGAAAAGTGCTGCGAGAGAACCTCGCAGCACAGAAGGTATTACCAACGGTAATGAGCGAACGCTTTGTTTGCGTCAGCCATGCGGTGAACGTCTTCACGTTTCTTAACCGCAGTACCTTTGTTCTCAGACGCGTCTAGCATTTCAGCAGCTAGGCGTTGAGCCATAGATTTTTCACCACGCTTGCGCGCAGCTTCAACCAACCAACGCATAGCAAGTGCGTTACGGCGAACCGGACGTACTTCTACAGGTACTTGGTAAGTTGAACCACCAACACGGCGAGATTTAACCTCTACCGCTGGGCGAACGTTTTCAAGAGCTTCTTCAAAAATAGCTAAGTGGTCTTTACCAGACTTTTCAGCCATAGCATCTAGTGCAGTGTAAACGATTTTCTCTGCAGTAGATTTTTTACCGTCAACCATTAGGATGTTAACGAATTTTGCCAGCAATTCAGATTTGAATTTTGGATCTGGAAGGATCT
The DNA here is from genome assembly GCF_033338695.1 of Vibrio sp. Vb1166. Taxonomy (NCBI): domain Bacteria; kingdom Pseudomonadati; phylum Pseudomonadota; class Gammaproteobacteria; order Vibrionales; family Vibrionaceae; genus Vibrio; species Vibrio sp. Vb1166. The sequence continues at coordinate 2,847 of NZ_JAWOTE010000029.1, forward strand.
TACGCTGACCAATGACGCGACGACGTGGCATGGATTTATCTCCGTTGTCTTCTTCAGGTTTTATCCAAAACTTTTCAGTTTTTTCAAAAAATTAAAAATAATTTAGTGTTTGGCCTTACTTAACGGAATCCATTAAGACTTAGGACGCTTCACACCGTACTTAGAACGACCTTGTTTACGGTCATTTACGCCAGCACAGTCTAGTGCGCCGCGAACAGTGTGGTAACGCACACCTGGAAGGTCTTTAACACGACCACCACGGATTAGAACAACTGAGTGCTCTTGAAGGTTGTGACCTTCACCGCCGATGTACGATGTAACTTCGAAGCCGTTTGTCAGACGTACACGACAAACTTTACGAAGTGCTGAGTTAGGTTTTTTAGGTGTAGTAGTGTAAACACGAGTACATACACCACGTTTTTGTGGGCACGCTTCTAGTGCAGGCACGTTGCTTTTAACAACTTGCTTTGCACGTGGCTTACGTACCAACTGGTTAATAGTTGCCATTAACTAGCTCCTGATTTACTTGAAAGTAAGCTTTGTGAAAAATCTATCCCCAACTGCCAATGCAGTTAGGGACGCAAAATTCTATGCAGCAGTGAGAGGTGTGTCAAGAAATATACGGATCTTTTTTGTTCAATTAGAACAATTCATCCGTAAAGCTTTGTCGACAGCAAATCTTGTTCAATCCCAAGTTAGGGATTTATCCTGTTTTGCTGTTAGTTCAACGAAGCCTGAGTAATTCACAATCGTCAGCGATGGACTGATACGATTTGCAATACCGCGAGCTTGCGCATCGCTCTCTAATACAAATACGCTGCGGTTTTTTAGATGGGAAAATGCTTTATGTTGCGAGTTAGCAGCGTACACTGCATCTTCTATAAGTAAGATGTCATCCTGTTCACTGCATAAAGGCATGGCGTCTTCTAGAGCAGAGACTGTTTTTATGATGTGTAACATAACTTCCTCAAAAAGACAGTAGCTTGCCAGCGTGTTGTACCTTATCTTTGAGCTGTTCTGAGCTTAACGCTTGGGCTTCAATGACTAAATCCGCTTGCGCCAAACCTCGCTGGGTTAACGACTCTGAACACACAAAGACTTGTTCGATGTCGTATAAATCGAAAAGCTTTAACATCGGCGCGTAATCTTTACTCAAAATATTGTTGGGGTCTTGTCCGAGTAGAAGCTGGTATACCCCGTCACCCATGAAAATGACGCTGATATCTTCACAGTAAGCCGACGCGGCTAACAGTGCATCCACACCTTCACGACCAGCTGCACTGCCATGTGGCGCACTACGAAATAGATAAGTTAACTGACTCAAAACTGTACTACTCTGTCTTGGGTTAACATCGCTTCAGCTAGGCTACCTAAGCCTGCTTGTTCAAAACCATCGGCTAGATTGTTCTGAACCAAACCATGTTGATTCGCTTCTTCTTCACTTACAATCCCGCGACGCAAAGCGGCCGCGACACAAGTTTCTAGGCGAACACCATGCTCTTTAGCCAAAGACTGCCACGCCTTATTGAGATCAAATTCATCGTTGGCTGGCACACTCAAAGCAGTACCATTAGTCACACCATCTTGATAAAAGAAGACGCTCACTAGCTGATGGCCTTGCTCTATCAACGCTTTGGCGAACTGATAAGCACTGCGCGCTGACTGGCTGCCATAAACGGGACCATTCACCACTAACGTGTAAGTCAGTTTACTCACCTTTCATCATCCTCGGTTTTACGTTGACGAATGTACAAGTAAACGGTGTGTTTTGAAATATTAAGGCGATCCGCAACACGGTTGATGGCATCTTTAATATCGAAGATACCTTTGTCGTACAACTCCATCACGATCTGGCGATTTTTGGTGTTGTTAGACACGGATTTATCCGCATTGATCTCTTCGATGGTGCGTTCAACAGTTTGGTCCACCAGCTCTTCTACGTCACTAGCAAAGTTGACCGAGGAAGCCGCTTCTTTCGCTTCTTGCGTCGGCATGAAAGACTGAAGAACTTGCGAGAAAGGCGCATCCAAGTTGACGTTGATACACAACAAACCAATCACGCGATTTTCGCCATTACGAATGGCGACAGTAATCGACTTCATCAACACGCCACCTTTTGCACGGGTAAAGTACGAACGTGAGAAGTTGCGCTCCGAGCCTTCGATGTCTTTTAGCATCTTAAGCGCTAAATCAGTGATTGGTGAGCCGACTTGGCGCCCCGTATTTTCACCGTTAGCGATTTTAATTGCAGAGGTATTTAAGTCTTCTAGAGAGTGAAGAACGATTTCACAAAATGGACCTATCAGGCTGGCGATACCATCCACGACCGCCTCATAAGATCTTAAAATGATTTTGTCGTGCTCGGTAAACGGCATCACGTTAACGGATTCCATTTCGAGCAACATCTCCGCGTTTATTGTTTCTGTAGTTGTCATAAGCCTTCGAGCGAAAAATCAACAAATTGGTGTAAGTTTATCAGAAAATTTGAAAAGCAACCTAGCAAACTCACCAACTAGTGACCTAGAACAAAAAAGGCCCGTTAAACGGACCTTTTTCAATAACTTATCGCAGCTTATTGTTATTGCTCTGCGTTGTCGTTCTCAACTTTTAGCAGCTCAACTTCAAATACTAGCGTTGAGTTAGCAGGAATGCTTGGTGTGTCTTGGTCACCGTATGCTAGCTCTGGCGGGATAACGAATTTGAATTTAGAACCCACAGGCATTAGCTGAACACCCTCTGTCCAACCTGGGATTACACGGTTAAGTGGGAACGTTGCAGGTTCACCACGATCGTATGAGCTGTCGAACTGAGTACCGTCGATCAGAGTACCTTTGTAGTGTACTTGAACCGTATCAGTGTCTTTTGGCTTCTCACCTTCAGCTGGTGTCATTACTTGGTATAGAAGACCTGTATCTGTCTTCACTACGCCTTCTTGCTTCTCAAACTCAGCACGGAAATCATCGCCAGCTTTTTTCGCTTCAGCTGCTTTCTCAGCCGCTTGTGCTTGCATCTTTTCTGCAACACGCTTGTCTAGAGATTCTAGTGCTGCACGTGTTTCTTCTTCATTCAATTCAGCATTGCCTTTGAAGACGTCTTCGATACCTTTTAGTACCAAATCTTTGTTAAGATTAATGCCGATTTCGCTTGGCTTGTCGATGCTTGTGCTTAGGTAGTTAGCAAATGAAACACCGATTGCGTATGCCGCTTTGTCGTCGTCGGTTTTAAAGTGAACCGCTTTACCGGTTTCTGCTTGAACTTGTTCTGCTTGAGGTGCGGTTTCTGTTTTAGTTTCTTCTTTCTGACAACCTACCGCTAGCATAACTGTTGCAGCAAGTAGCGACACTTTTAAAACTGATTTCATTAAATTCTCCCAATAATGGCTCTGCCATTGGTTGTTGTGCACAAATCTTCTATGAGACTAGTGAAGACAATCGTTATACCAATATACTAGCTATATGTCTTAAGACACAAACCGGATTATTAGATGTGATGCAAAGAATTTTTCATTTATTCCTATATTTAATTGTCATCACCACGTTAAATGGTTGCTTTTTCGCCGAGCGTGAAGTGCAGCGTTGGCCGATAGAACCTCAAGGTGCGACGAGCTTCGCACTTAGCAGAGATGGACGGTTTGCTCTGCTCTATTCTCAACAACGTCATTTGATGTTGTGGGACCTAGAGCAAAATGAACAACTAGCCAACCTGGGTGAACTCGATGCCGATGCCAATGTGGTTTCCCATATCCGCATATCTGACAATGGTCGCTACGCAATTACAGCAAGCCAAATGAACTTCGCAGTTTGGGACCTAGGCTGGACGCAATCCGAAGGCCTTTGGTCTATTTCTGATGCGCTCATTCGCGACGTTGATATCACCAGTAATGGTGAACAAGTTCTGCTTGGGTTATCCAACGGTAAAGCAATTTATGTCAACTTAGTCACCGGGCGTCGCATGGAGTTCCTTGCGCATCGTGAAAAAGTCAATTCCGTGGCCATTTCTCCTAATGGGCGCTTCGCCCTAACCGGAGGTAATGACTATAAAGCGTATCTGTGGGATACCGAAACCGGACAAGTACTACGAACCTTCGAACATGAACAACGAATTGTTCGCGTGGCCCTGCAAAGAGATGGAAAATTAGCAATGACATCTGATGGCGGAAACCAAGCGATTGTTTGGAATTTAAAAACTGGACAAGAAGTCACACAGTTGAGCAGTTGGTCACGCCAATTAATTTTCTCTACCGCACGATTTTCTGACGACGGGACTCAACTAGTCACAGGAAGCCCTTCTGGCCGTGTGTCGATATGGGATACTCAAACCGGAAAACGAATGAGTGGATTTGAAGTGGAGCCCAAAAAAGACACTCGCCCTCCCCGTGCGGTCGTGTATGATGCAGCCTTTGATTCAAAACAACGCGTAATTACTGCTACTTCAGCAGGTATTGCCCAAGCTTGGCAGTTAGAGAACGGATCATGACAGAAAAAATCATTCAGCAATTGGAAGCACGCATTAATGACTTAGAATGTCAGCTTGCGTTCCAAGAACAGACTATTGAAGATCTGAACGGAGCTTTATCGCAGCAACAACTGCAAATTACCAAGATGCTCGATCAGATGAAATATGTGGTAGGTAAAGTAAAAAATATGGACTCGTCGAATTTAGCCGATCCGTCAGAAGAAACCCCACCACCGCATTATTAAAATGCAGGCTCAAATAGCATAAAGCCCAGAACATGTTCTGGGCTTTGTTGTATTAATTACTTAAGAAGGTACTCAAGAGGAAGCTATTCGTCGGCGTAGATTTTAACGCTCAGCTCGCCTTGCGTATTAATGCCTGCTCGGTACATGCCAGAACTGTTCATCGCAAAGTGCATCTCACCTTTAGCATCAATGGCAATCAAACCGCCCTCTCCGCCCATCTGTTTGAGATCACCTTGGATAATGTGTTCACAAGCCGTATGAATATCTTCTTGTAAGTAACGCATACGTGCTGCAACGTCTTCCGCAACACGTTTACGAATAAAGAACTCGCCGACACCCGTAGTGGAAACTGCCACGACGCCATTTTCGGCCACCGTACCACAACCAATAAGAGCCGAATCTCCGACTCGGTTGTATTTCTTATTCGTCACGCCACCCGTACTGGTGGCAGCGGCTAAGTTGCCTTGTTGATCTAACGCTACCGCACCAACCGTACCGTGCTTACGGTCATCTGGGTAACGAGATTCCGACAAAGCAAACAGTCCTTTCTCACGCATAGACAGCAACTGCTCATAACGGCGATCAGTAAAGAAGTAATCTTGCTCGGTATACTCATGGCCTTGCTCAAAAGCAAACTTCTCTGCGCCCTCACCCACCAACAGCACATGATTGCTGTTTCGCATCACGTCACGAGCGAGCTCAATTGGGTTTCTGATATGACGAACCCCAGCGACCGCGCCTGCTGCAAGGTTTCGCCCATCCATCACAGAAGCGTCCATTTCAACCATTTCGTTGTTGGTCAGCACTGAGCCTTTACCCGCATTAAAGTTAGGAGAGTCTTCCAATACTTTCACTGCCGCTACGACGGCATCTAAGGCTTCACCGCCCGTGTCTAGAATTTGATGTCCCGCTTTTACCGCAGCTTCTAAATCCGCCAAGATGGATTGTTGCAGCTCATCGCTCATCTGTTCACGCAAGATGGTGCCTGCACCGCCATGAATGGCAATCGAGAAAGGTTTCGTCATCGCTTTGTCCAACTGTTATTCCTTGTATGGTTGGCACTACACCTTAGATAAACAAAAAGCGCAAGTTGAAAACTCAACTTGCGCTTTTCAAAGCTTTGCTAGATAAAGATTATCTAGTGAAGGAGCTTATGATTAGTGAGAACCACAGCTACCACCGCCACAGCAGCCGCCTTCTTCTTCGTGATCGTGGTCATGATCGTGACCACCACAACAGCCACCACCTTGATGGATGTGACCGTGTTCGATCTCTTCTGCTGTTGCTTCACGTGTAGACATAACTTCTACTTCGAAAGTTAGTGTTTGACCAGCTAACATATGGTTACCGTCAACGACCACTTCGTTGCCGTCAACTTCTGTTACTTCAACAGGGATTGGACCTTGGTCAGTGTCAGCTAGGAAGCGCATGCCCACTTCGATTTGCTCAACGCCTTGGAACACGTCCGCAGGAACGCGCTGTACTAGCGCATCGTTGTGCTCACCGTAAGCTTCTTCAGGAGCTACCGTTACTGAGAACTTGTCGCCAGCCACTTTACCTTCAAGTTCTTTTTCAAGACCTGTGATTAGGTTGTTGTGACCGTGAAGGTAATCTAGAGGTGCTTCTGCTGTTGATTGATCAACAACGACACCGTCTTCCATCATTACTTTGTATGCAAGGCTTGCAACAACGTTCTTTTCAATTTTCATACTAACTCCAGGGAGATTAATTGACTTAACCTGAATGGGGTTAAGTACTGAGATATCTGGGTGTATTATGGGGATCAATTATCGAAGTTCAATTACTCCGGCTTAAAAATTCCGATCATTTCCTGATCTGAGTGTTTATTTTTCTCTACAGATTGTGGTTTACGCTGCTCTGTAAACTCACACTCGACACACTCAACTAATTCGATGTTATTTTCAATCCACCAGCGCAGGGTATCTTGCTGGCTGCAATTTGGGCAGCTAGCGCCGGCAATAAAACGTTTCTTGATTTTCACGCTATTTCCTTAGCTTGAGTCTTGGCTCAAGTACTACTTCCAATGATTAGGTGACTGATGGTCGCTCTCCATTTCACGACCAAATATTTCTTCTAGCTCTTTGCGGGCCTCTTTCGCTCTTTGAGCTAATTTCTTATCTTCATTGTGTTGAGGCAATAAGTCTTTAAGCATAGCATTATCTAACTTGCGAAAATGTGCTTCTGCCCGCTTTGCTTGATAAGGATGCATACCCAGTTCTACGAGCGCTTGGCGACCGAGATCTAGCGCCCCTAAAAATGTTTCACGAGAGTAATTCTCTACACCATGACTCATTAACTGGTAAGCCTCGACACGGCTTCTTGCTCGGGCTAACAACTTAAGTTTCGGGAAGTGCACGCGACAAATGTCCACGATGGCCATCACCTCATCAGGTGAATCAGTACAAATAATCAATGCTTCCGCTTTATCAGCGCCAGCAGCCCTCAATAGGTCAATTTGTGTAGCATCGCCATAAAACACTTTGTAACCATACTTACGTAATAGGTGGATTTGGCTGGCATCACTTTCTAATACTGTCACTTTGATTTTATTGGCATACATTAAACGTCCGACGATCTGACCGAAACGTCCAAAGCCTGCAATGATAACGCGTGGTCGGCGATCCACGACTTTCGTGGTCATGCCCTCTTCTTCTTGATTCAGGGTATGAGCAAACCACTTCTTTTGTCCCATCAGCAAAAGAGGAGTCGTCACCATGGATAGACTGACCACCACCAACAGAAACGCCACTTGCTCTTTGGGCAAAATGCCCTCTTGGCTCGCCGCGGTAAATATGACAAAGGCAAACTCACCGCCTTGGCTCAAAATTGCAGCCATACGGCTTCTCGCTTTGGCTCCGACACGGGCAGCTCTCGCCAATGCATACAAAACCAAACCCTTAACCACGACCAAAGCCACCACCGCACCGAGAATCTCTAAAGGGTGTAATGCCAATAACCCCAAGTTTACCGCCATGCCCACCGCAATAAAGAATAACCCCAACAACAGACCTTTAAATGGCTCGATAGCGATTTCCAGCTCATGGCGATACTCACTCTCTGCAAGCAAAACGCCTGCTAAAAAAGTCCCCAATGCCATCGAAAGGCCGAGCTTTTGCATCACGACCGAAATGCCAAGCACGACTAAAAGTGCAGCAACGGTAAAGAGCTCACGAACGCCGCTCATCACGACAAAACGAAATAGCGGACGTAGTAAAAAGTGACCACCAATCAACAGTGCTACCACACTGCCTAAAATAGTGAAGACATCCAACCAACTTCCACCACTATGCCCGCCTGCTAGCAAGGGCAACATCGCCAGCATCGGGATCACTGCAATATCTTGAAAGAGCAGCACCGCAAAACCAGATTGCCCCGTTTCGGTACCATTAAGCCCTTGCTCTTCAATGACTTTAAGCGCAATCGCCGTCGAGGACAGCGCCAACCCCATCCCGATCACCAAACTCACTTGCATGCTTACGCCAAACATACTGACGACACTACCAATCACGGCGGTCGTGACCACAACCTGCGCACCGCCTAAACCTAAAATCGGCCCTCGCATCTGCCACAATTTTTTAGGGTTTAATTCCAGCCCTATCAAAAACAGTAACAACACAACCCCAAGCTCGGCAAAATGCAAAATGGCATCAACGTCGCTAATTAAGCCAAGCCCCCATGGGCCAATCAACACACCAGCGAGTAAATAACCTAAAACCGAGCCAAGCCCAAGGCGCTGAGCAATCGGCACCGCAATAACCGCAGCCGAAAGAAAGACCACACTGCTTTGAAGAAACTCACTGGTGATCGCCATACTGACCTCCTCGATCTGCCGCTTGCCAGTTTTCAAGTGGGTTACTCAGCCATCCACGGTATAACTCGGCATGTTCGTAGCGTTCAATATCCGAAACATTTCTTGACCAATACAACACCAGAGGTTCAATCCAGTGCATTTGGCATAGAGCTGCCGTCAGTTCAAACGGTTGCAAGATTTGCTCAAGTGGGTATTTGTTGTACCCCTTCGCACTGAAGGCTTCTTCTTTACCACCTGTTGTAATGACACTGCGCCAGTATTTTCCTTCTAGCGCCGCACCTCCGCCAAACGCAAAGCCTTTACCTAACACTCGGTCTAGCCACTCTTTTAACAGGGCTGGACATGAATACATATAAAGTGGGTGGTGAAATACAATCACATCGTGAGCGAGTAACAACTCATGTTCGTAATTCACATCAATAAAGAAATCAGGATAAACACCGTAAAGATCGTGCACAGTGACGTGATCAAGCGACTGAGCTTTTTTTATCATCACTTGATTGGCAATCGAGTTATGTGGCTCTGGATGAGCATAAATGACCAGAACTTTTGGGAGAATAGACGGTGCAACAGCCAAATGGTCGTCCTTGTGGTTATTTTTATCCGTTATCAAATTGTTATACTTTTTTGTACAGCATAATGCAATTAAAGCGAATCAATCGACTTTTCCGGCCAATACCCCTACTATTCACCGCTAGATATATACCCAAGTGGCTTTAAAAACGATTGAAACCACTTCGCTATGTAACCAAGCAACGCGCACTGCGCAAAGTGAATGAAAACTTTATGATTACCTTCTCTGATATTCAGTTACTGCGTGGCGGTAAACCTCTTTTAGACCAAGCTTCTGCGACTATTCACCCTGGCGATAAAGTCGGTCTTGTGGGCAAAAACGGCTGCGGTAAATCAACGCTGTTTGCCCTACTGAAAGATGAACTGTCAATTGATGCTGGCTCATTTAGCCAGCCTCAACACTGGGAGTTGGCCTGGGTCGCACAGGAAACGCCTGCGCTAGAGCGCACTGCACTGGAATACGTCATTGATGGTGATCGCGAATACCGCGCTCTCGAAAAGCAGTTAGCAGAAGCAGAAACGCAGGACAACGGAACCCTAGTTGCCGAGATACACGGTAAAATTGAAACCATTGGTGGTTACAGCATTCGCGCTCGCGCGGCAGAACTGCTCGATGGTTTAGGGTTCAGCCAAGAGCAAATGAGTTGGAGTTTGACCCAATTCTCGGGTGGTTGGCGTATGCGTCTTAACTTGGCTCAAGCGCTATTGTGTCGTTCTGATCTACTGCTACTCGACGAACCAACCAACCACTTGGATTTGGACGCGGTAATGTGGTTAGAGCGTTGGCTACAAAACTACCCTGGCACGCTGATTCTGATCTCGCACGACCGAGACTTCCTTGATCCAATTGTTGGTCGCATCATTCACATCGAGAATCAGCAGCTGAACGAATACACGGGTAACTACTCGTCATTCGAAAACCAACGCGCACAAAAGATGGTGTTACAACAAGCGATGTTTGAAAAGCAACAGAAGCAGATGTCGCACATGCAAAGCTACATCGACCGCTTCCGTTATAAAGCATCAAAAGCACGCCAAGCCCAAAGCCGTATCAAAGCTTTGGAGCGCATGGAAAAAGTACTGCCAGCTCAATTCGATAACCCATTTAGCTTCCAATTCCGTGAGCCAGCTGCGCTGCCAAACCCAATCATGATGATGGATGAAGTATCTGCAGGTTACGGTGACAACCTCATCTTAGAGAAGATCCGCTTGAACTTGGTTCCTGGCAGTCGTATTGGTCTACTCGGCCGTAATGGTGCGGGTAAATCGACCTTAATCAAGCTGCTCTATGGTGAACTTAACGCGCAAGGTGGTGACCTAACTTACTCACAAGGCGTGAAAATTGGTTACTTCGCTCAGCACCAGTTAGAAACGCTTCATCCTGAAGAAACGCCGCTGCAACACATGATGCAAATCGCACCCGATCAAACCGAACAGCAGCTACGTGATTACCTAGGTAGCTTTGGCTTCCAAGGTGACAAAGCACTAGAAAAAGTTGCGCCGTTTTCTGGTGGCGAAAAAGCCCGTTTGGTATTGGCTTTAATTGTGTGGCAAAAGCCAAACCTGTTGCTACTTGATGAACCGACCAACCACTTAGACTTGGACATGCGTCAGGCATTGACGATGGCACTGCAAACATTCGAAGGTGCGATGGTGATTGTTTCGCACGACCGCTATTTACTGCGCGCTACGACCGATGACTTGTATTTAGTGCATGATAGACAAGTTGCTCCGTTCGACGGTGATTTAAATGACTATTATAAATGGTTAACCGAACAACAAAGAGCGGAACGCAAAGAAGCGCAGGCTGCGCAGCCAAGCAAAGATACGGCCAACAGCGCAGCTGCGAAGAAAGAGCAAAAACGTCGCGATGCAGAGTTTCGAAAACAGACAGCGCCAATTCGCAAAACGCTGACACAACTAGAAAATAAAATGGATAAGTTAGGTGCTGCACTGGCCGAAGCTGAAGAACAATTGGCGGACAACTCACTGTATGCGGCCGAAAATAAAGCTAAACTTAACCAAGTGCTGGCACTTCAAGCTTCTAGTAAGGCTGAGCTCGAAGAAATTGAAATGGAATGGATGTCTGCTCAAGAAACATTGGAGCAGATGGAGCTAGAGTTTAATCAATGAGTAATCAACACGCTGAATACACACTCACCCTAGAACACCTTTGGCAGTTTAGTCTGCAATTTTATGGTGTGCGAGAAGTGAAAGAGGCGTGTTTATCATTACAGAACAATTATCACGGTAACGTGAACCTACTCCTGCTGCTCAGATGGCTCGATGAGCAGCAACTCATTTTCCAAGAAAAAGACTGGCCCTTGGTGCAAGACTGTCTAGGTAGAAGCGAAACTTTACTTCACTCCTTTCGCGACCTTCGTCGCCACCTTAAGTCTCAAGTCAATGACGCTTTGTATCGTGAGACCTTGCAGTTTGAGCTGCAACTAGAAAAGCAGCAACAAGCGGATTTGGTGGACTGCATTAACTCACTTGCACTACTCAAAAATGATGGTGACCCACTGACGTTGAGATACTGTCGTCAACTCGGTGGGGAGCATTTGCAGCAAGCCTTTGCTATTCCGGTGCCAAACATTCAACCACCAAAACGCCCATAAATCTGTAGAATACCTATAATCTTTATAAAGGATTATATTAATAAGTTCTTCAACGGACACCGAAGGACCGCATAAGAGCAGTTAGGTATGACACAATTTTTCGCAGCCGCCGGGATCAAAAACCCGCATCTCCAAACGCTTTTGCCGCGTTTTATTCGCAAAAAAGCGTTATTTACGCCGATTTGGCAAACCCTCGATACATCCGATGGCGACTTTCTCGATCTCGCGTGGAGCGAGGACCCAACCCAAGAGCCTGCACAAAAAAAGCCGATTTTTGTTTTATTTCATGGGTTAGAGGGGTGCTTCTATAGCCCTTATGCCAATGGGTTAATGAATGCATTTGCTCAATCTGGATGGCTGTCGGTGATGATGCATTTTCGTGGCTGCAGCGGTAAACCAAACAAAAAAGCACGAGCTTACCACTCGGGTGAAGTGACGGATGCTCGTTACTTCCTAGAGCACCTTGAACAACGTTTTCCTGATAATCCCAAAGTTGCAGTTGGTATTTCTCTTGGCGGTAACATGTTGGCGAATTATTTAGCCCAATATAAAGACCACCCTATTTTGAATGCAGCGACTATTATCTCAGCGCCTTTAGACCTAGCGGCGTGTGCGAACCGTATAGAACAAGGCTTTTCAAAAGTGTATCGCCGTTACCTGCTTTCTTCACTGAAACGTAACGCGTTACAAAAGCATCATCTACTGCATGGTGAGCTTGCGCTGTCCTACAACTCAATAAAACGTGTCACACGGCTGTATGAATTCGATGATTTGATCACGGCACCACTGCACGGTTTTAAAGACGCACAAGATTATTACGATCAATGTTCTGGCTTAAGTAAATTACAACAGATCACGCTACCGACACTGATCATTCACGCCAAAGACGATCCATTCATGACCGACGATGTGATCCCGAAATTTGTTCTGCCAGATAACATTGATTACCGTCTCTTTGAACACGGTGGCCATGTTGGTTTCCTGACAGGAACGGCGTTAAAACCTAAGTTTTGGTTGGAGGAAGCGCTGCCCGCGTATTACGAAAGTATCGCCGCAGATTACCTTTCTGCTGTATCCAAGCAACGAACGCAGTAAACTAGCCGCTCATCATAAAAGTTAGAGGTATTTATGATCATTCCATGGCAAGACATTGCGCCGGAAACATTGGAAAACTTAATTCGTGAATTCGTCTTACGCGAAGGAACGGATTACGGAACCGTCGAGGTTTCTTTGCAAGACAAAATTGATCAAGTTAAAGCTCAATTGGAAAAAGGTGAAGCGGTTATCGTGTTCTCTGAGCTACACGAAACCGTCGATATTCAGCATAAAACAAAATTTTAGACCCTTCACATTTTACCGTATCCCACTCGATGACAAGGTATTGTTACGTGCTATAGTGGGATATCGACCGTGCAGTAGTAACTCTACTGCACATTACAGGTAAGTAATTTTCGACAAGGTTTGTCATGTCAGCTAAACACCCAATTATTGCGGTTACTGGTTCGTCCGGTGCCGGCACGACCACTACATCTGAAGCCTTCCGTAAAATGTTCAATATGATGAACGTTAAACCCGCATGGGTTGAAGGCGATAGCTTCCATCGCTTTACTCGCCCAGAAATGGACATCGAAATTCGCAAAGCCCGCGAGCAAGGTCGACACATTAGCTACTTTGGCCCACAAGCTAATGACTTCCCGGGATTAGAAGAGTTTTTCCGTAAGTTCGGGCATGACGGTACTGGCAGCGTGCGCCGTTATCTGCACACGTTTGACGAAGCGGTTCCCTACAATCAAATGCCAGGCACGTTTACACCGTGGCAAGACTTACCCGAAAACAGCGACGTGCTGTTTTATGAAGGGTTACATGGTGGCGTGGTCGATGGCGATGTTAATGTTGCTCAACATGTGGATTTCTTAATTGGCATGGTGCCGATTGTGAACTTAGAGTGGATCCAAAAATTCGTACGTGACACTCGCGATCGCGGCCATTCGCGTGAAGCGGTAATGGACTCAATCGTGCGATCCATGGACGATTACCTCAACTATATCACTCCGCAGTTTTCTCGTACTCACATCAACTTCCAGCGCGTACCGACCGTTGATACTTCCAACCCACTTAATGCAAAAGGCATCCCTAGTTTGGATGAGAGTTTTGTGGTGATTCGCCTACGCGGTATCAAGAATGTCGACTTCCCATATCTGCTGGCCATGATTGATGGCTCATTCATGTCACGCCACAACACGATTGTCGTACCCGGCGGTAAGATGAGCTTTGCAATGGAGCTCATAGTTCGGCCTATCCTACAACAGCTCATCGAAACAGGGAAAATTGGCTAAAAACCTGCCTGCGAAGATGTTTACTTTTCATACCGTGATCATGTGCACAGTTTTGCTTACAAAATCTCAATCATGGCACGATTAAAATCAAGAAATCGTTTTCGAAAAAGGATACTATTTCTTACCGAAACACAAGAGAGCTTGCAGCATATAAAAAGTGCTCTTATTCTAGTAGGCCTAATTCAGGCTTAGCTAAAATATGGATAGCGCAAGCGTACCCTGCAGAGGAAGTGAGATATTATGGTTCTAGGTAAACCTCAAACCGACCCAACATTAGAGTGGTTTCTTTCACACTGTCATATTCATAAGTACCCTTCAAAGAGCACGCTAATTCACGCGGGCGAAAAGGCAGAAACTTTGTACTACATCGTTAAAGGTTCTGTTGCGGTTCTTATCAAAGACGAAGAAGGTAAGGAGATGATCCTTTCTTACCTAAACCAAGGAGACTTTATTGGTGAACTTGGTCTATTCGAGGAAGACCAAGAGCGCACAGCTTGGGTTCGTGCTAAATCTCCTTGTGAAGTTGCTGAAATTTCTTTCAAGAAGTTCCGTCAGCTTATCCAAGTAAACCCAGACATCCTAATGCGTCTTTCTGCGCAGATGGCTCGTCGTCTTCAAGTAACTAGCCAAAAAGTGGGTGACCTGGCGTTCCTAGACGTAACTGGTCGTATCGCTCAGACGCTTCTGAACCTTGCAAAACAACCAGACGCAATGACTCACCCAGACGGCATGCAAATCAAGATCACTCGTCAAGAAATCGGTCAAATTGTTGGCTGTTCTCGTGAGACAGTAGGTCGTATCTTGAAGATGCTAGAAGAGCAGAACCTAATCTCTGCTCACGGTAAAACCATCGTGGTTTACGGTACTCGTTAATCTCAAACTAGAGTGACACGAACAAAATTATAAAAGCCACCAATGGCAACATTGGTGGCTTTTTATTTGCTCATGACCAAATGAGATAGGGTGCAGCGAACACTAATGAGTAAGCTTAACAGGTTAACCCTAAAACTTAGCCATTCGTACTTTCAAAGATTTTGTCAGCTGAAGCGGCCACGAAACCTGGGTACAAATCACCATTTTCCATCGGATAGCGCTTAGCAAATTCATAAAACCCGCCAGGGATAATTTCAGTGCCTTCGCTAAAACGAACCGCTACTTTATCTGCCATGGTCGATGACTGCTCTAGCAACACCTCAGGAGTGCCCTTCACTTCACCACCATTTTCATTAATGGTAAACCCAGCGGTACGCAGATGATCGTTTACCTGCTTCACTTCTTCATATTCATTGAGCTGGTTAACGCTCACCGTGAAGTGGTTTGCTCCGTAACCATGCGCCGCAAGCCAAGATGCGTACTCACTTTCTTTAGCCAACGTTTGGTAATCAGCAAAGCTTAAATCCCACAAGCGTCCACCATGTAAGAATGCGCTATCGTTCAGCTTGTCAGCATCGACTTGTGCCACCAAATTTTTCACAATCTCTTGTAGCTCAGACGAGCACTCTTCAACTTTTAGCTCACTAATAAAGACTTTAGGTTGCTTCGGATCTGGGTGCTCATAGTGCTTAGCAACCAGCTTTTTGCTTTCGAAAACGTAATCACCACACGCCTTGTAACCAATAGCTACAAATGGCTTAGCTAGAGTTTCAATACCAAGAGGCGCGATATTGAAGGTACGTAAAGCTATATGATCATTAATCAGAGGCTCATCTTCTTGAAGCAGCTGATGCACTTTAGCCGCCGAAGGGCAAAGACGTTGAATGTAATCTTGCCATAGCGATTCAAATAACACATCGGGCGTCATAACGACTCCTTGTTACGAGATGTAGAGTTTAAAGGTAAGCGGAAGTTGGCTGCTCGTTCACAACAAAAGTTGTCCAGAATAATGAACGAGCAACCATCAACCTGTGACGGTAAATGCCAGTCAGTCAACACGCTTTTCCGAGTCTTTGCTCACTTTTCGTGTTCTGCCAACGATCACTACAACCCATACCTAAATGATGCGCCGGCAAGGTGAGCCGCAATGCATAGTTGCGACTCTATTATTAAATCTTATAGCGCTACACCTGGACTCAATGTTGCAGGCAAGACAGTTTCTTGACCTTCCATTGATGCCATTGGGTACGCACAGTAATCTGCTGCGTAGTAAGCGCTTGGACGCAAGTTACCCGACGCCCCCGGACCACCAAATGGTGCATCACCACTTGCACCCGTTAACTGGCGGTTGCGGTTCACGATGCCGGCACGAATGTGGTCCACGAAGTATTCCCACTCTTGGTCGTCGGTTGAAACCAAGCCAGCAGATAAACCAAAGCGCGTATCGTTTGCTAGCGCTACGGCTTTGTCTAATCCTTCGTAGCGCACCACTTGCAGAAGTGGGCCGAAGTATTCTTCATCTGGTAACTCAGCAATGTTCGTTACATCAATGATACCAGGAGAAACAAACGCCGCCTCTCCTGCTTTCGCTTCAATCAAGCTTTCACCGCCAAGAGACTGTAGATTAGCTTGTGCATCAAGAATAAACTTGGCTGCCACGACCGAAATTTGCGGTCCCATAAATGGCGCAGGTTCTGCAAATGGTTGGTCTACGCGAATATTGCGTGTCGCTTCAACGAGCTTGGTGATAAGCGCATCGCCTTTTTCACCCAATGGCACATACAAACGACGAGCACACGTACAACGCTGCCCAGCACTGATAAACGCTGACTGGATGATGGTGTAAACCGTGGCATCCAAATCACCATATTTATCAGAGATCACCATCGGGTTATTACCCCCCATTTCTAGTGCGAGCATCTTGCCTGGTTGACCCGCAAATTGACGGTGTAATACATGCCCCGTATTCGCGCTACCCGTAAACAGTACGCCATCAATGCCTTTTGCGTCAGCTAGGGCGATACCAGTTTCTTTAGCGCCTTGAACAAGGTTAATCACGCCTTTCGGCAAACCGGCTTCTTCCCATAGCTTCATCGCCAATTCACCCGTCCATGGCGTTTGCTCAGACGGTTTGAAGACTACCGTGTTACCAGCCAGTAGCGCTGGCACAATGTGACCATTTGGTAGGTGGCCTGGGAAGTTGTAAGGACCAAACACCGCCATCACGCCCAATGGGCGGTGGCGCAATACGATTTGGTTGCCTGCTGCTTCACGGCTCGCCTCACCAGTGCGGTCATGATAAGCGCGAATCGAAATGGCAATTTTACCTGCCATGGCTGCTGCTTCAGTGCGCGTTTCCCAAATCGGCTTACCGGTTTCTTTGGCAATCACTTCGGCGATTTTTTCGCTGTTCTCTTTTACTTTCTCCGCAAAAGCCAACACGATTGCCTCACGCTCTGAAAATGGACGCTTTTTCCAGTCAATAAACGCTTCACGCGCTGCAGATACCGCCTGGTTCACCTGCTCTGCCGTTGCACCTTTGCCTTGCCAGATCACTTCTTGGTTGTACGGCGACAGAGACGTAAATGCTTCACCCTGACCTTGTACCCATTCACCTGCAATCCAATGTGTCATTGTTTCTATCCTTAAATTCTGTCGTCTGTTACTGCGGAAGAAGGCGAACGAAATCCCCTTCTTCAACCGAAAGTGCATCCGCAACGTCTGGTGCAATCATCACGCTTTGTGTTTCTGCGTCATACGCCGCTTTAGTGACTGTCGCACGGAAGTTCTCGAAAGATGAATTACACATCAAGAAGTCTTGTGTGCTGGAATGTTCAGAGATTTTGACTTGCGCACGGAATGAATGACGTACCGACTCAATATTACGCAGATCACACTCAACCGTTGGGCCACCGTCGAAGATGTCGACGTAGCCTCGGTTGGTAAAACCTTCACGCTCAAGCAGCTTCAGCGCTGGACGCGTGTTGTCATGTACTTGACCAATCACGGCTTGCGCTTCTGGGCTGAGCAGATTGATGTAAATAGGCAGTTTCGGCATCAAGTCGGCGATAAAGCCTTTCTTGCCGATACCTGTCAGGTAATCTGCAAGCGTGAAATCGATAGAGAAGAAATGCTCTTGAAGCCATTGCCAGAATGGTGAATTACCCTCGTCGTCTGAAACGCCACGCATCTCCGCAAAGATCGTTTCAGAGAAGCGCTCTGGGTGCTCTGCCATCATTAGGAAACGACACTTCGACATTAGACGACCATTCAGACCTTGGCGGAATTTCTCACGCAAGAACAAGGTACAAATTTCGCTGTTACCCGTGTAGTTATTACCAAAAGTAAGCAGTTTAACGACGTTGTTAACGCCAAGCTTTGGCGACGAGTGCACAACTTTACTAATGTGATATGAGTAAAATGGGACATCCCAGCCGATAGATGCTTCGATTCCGGTGGTACCCGCAACCTCACCCGTTTCAGAGTCAAAGCCAACCATCAGGTAGCCTTCATCGCCTGGTTCTGCCACATCTGGCTTACCAAAGCTGTACTCTGAATGTTTGATTCGATTGGTTAACAGTTCTTCGTTAACCGGTAGAGATGTAAATCCGTGACCAGACTCCACCGCACAAGTGTGCAGTGCGTCGTAATCCGACATCGCGATAGGGCGAACTACTAGCATCAATACTCCCTCCAGATGCAAGAAGATCCTAACTATATTGTAGGAACAATTCCCCCATCAGAGATCCTTGACGGGGGTGTCTGCGTTGACGTTTAAACTGATATCGCGCTTAAACTAAAGTCGCGATCGCTTTATCCAGTTTCGCCAAGCCTTCTTCAATTTCTTGTTGTGTGATAACGAGTGATGGTGTGAAACGTACGACATTGGCACCCGCAACCAATACCATGAGACCTTGTTTACCTGCAGCAACCAGCACGTCACGCGCACGGCCTTGCCATTCTTCATTTAGTGCAGCGCCAAGTAATAGGCCTTGACCGCGCACTTCTGAGAAGATGTTGTACTTCGCGTTGATCTTCTCTAGACCTTCACGGAACATTGCTTCGCGTTCTAGCACACCAGCCAACACCTCTGGCTTAGTAACTTCATTTACAACCGCTTCTGCAACCGCACACGCTAGTGGGTTACCGCCATATGTAGAACCGTGAGTGCCCACTTTCATGTGCTCTGCCAATTTTGCTGTCGTTAGCATTGCACCGATCGGGAAACCGCCACCAAGTGATTTCGCAGTACTTAGAATATCTGGCGTGATACCTAAACCTTGGTAAGCGTAGAAGTTACCTGTACGGCCATTACCAGTTTGCACCTCATCGAAGATCAGTAAGGCGTTGTGTTTGTCACACAGCTCGCGAACCGCTTGAGCGAACTCAGGCGTTGGTGGCACGATGCCGCCTTCACCTTGTAGTGGCTCCATCATGACCGCACAAGTACGATCAGACATGTGTGCTTGTAAAGCTTCGATATCGTTGTAAGGAAGGTGTGTCACGTCGCCTGGCTTAGGACCGAAGCCGTCAGAGTATGCCGCTTGGCCACCAACCGTTACGGTAAAGAATGTACGACCGTGGAAACCTTGTTTGAATGCAATGATTTCAGATTTCTCAGTGCCATGAACGTCTGCTGCATAACGACGTGCCAGCTTCAAAGCGGCTTCGTTTGCTTCTGCGCCAGAGTTAGCAAAGAACACTCGCTCAGCAAAACTCACTTCTGTTAGCTTTTTCGCCAGACGAAGGGCTGGTTCGTTCGTCATAACGTTACTTAAGTGCCAAAGCTTGTTAGCTTGCTCTGTTAGCGCGTTTACCATTACTGGATGACAATGGCCAAGACAGCTCACTGCAATACCACCAGCAAAGTCGATGTATTCATTACCTTCCTGATCCCAAACACGTGAACCTTCACCTTTAACAGGGATCATTTCCATCGGGTTATAGCAAGGTACCATTACCTCATCGAATAAACCGCGCTCTACTTTAATTTCCGTTGTCATTGCACATTCCTTCTTGATACCGCATGCGTAGCAGATAAGCGAATTTAACCGGCTCTCTTTGCCAGCAAATAATGTTTTGCATTTAAGCTATTGCGGCATTGTATTTACATTTAATTAACCATTTCAATAGTGATTTATTCTTTTCGTTCTCGAAAGCAACTTCCATTAATCACTGCTTATGACTATTTATGCATCAAGAAAGTAAAATAGAGAAGTGATTTTTTATAAATGTTATGTAATACAGGGGATAGAAGGTTTAAAAAGACATGAATAGACAAAGAGACTCGAGAGAACCGCATAGTTTTGCAATCCGCTCACCTCAGCAAAAAGATGAATGATTTGTTAAGAAAAGTGATCGCGATCAGATCGCTTTGCGCGCTAAAAAGTTCGCAAGCAACTCGTGACCTTGCTCAGTTTTGATTGATTCTGGGTGGAACTGCACCGCATCAATTGGCAAGGTTTTATGTTGGTAACCCATTATTTCATCCATGCTTCCGTCAGGCAGTTCTGTCCATGCAGTCAGTTCAAACACGTCGGGTAAAGTACCGTTTTTCACCACAAGAGAGTGATAACGAGTTACCGTGAGTGGGTTATTCAGATTTTTAAACACACTACGACCGTTATGACGAATCGGTGAGGTCTTACCGTGCATCACTTGTCGTGCACGTACCACTTCGCCTCCAAACACTTGCGCTATCGCTTGATGGCCAAGGCAAACACCCAATATTGGAAGCTTACCAGCGAAGTGTTCTATCGCTTTCAGTGAAATACCTGCTTCGTTCGGCGTACATGGCCCTGGCGAGATCACCAAATGAGTTGGGTTGATCGCCTCAATGCCTTGGATATCGATTTCATCGTTACGCACCACCTTTACGTCTGCACCAAGCTCGCAGAAGTATTGGTAAAGGTTGTAGGTAAAAGAGTCGTAGTTATCGATGATCAACAACATAAAGGGTCGGTTGCTCCAATCCGTTTTGGCAATGCTTACGTAGTGAATCGCCACGTTCGTGACAATCAAGGGCGGTATTTTGCTATACCAAGCAAGAAAGGCAAGTTTTTGCTGAATAAAAAGGCCAGCATAGGCTGGCCTTTGGTCTTTACAGCTATTTAGGAACTGTTTGTCAGGAAGTAAATTCGCTTAGCGGCGACGGCGGAATAAGCCGAGACCTAGCAGCGCAAATAGCGCGCCAAAGCCAAATGAACCACCATCATCATCATCGTCTGATGGGTTAGTGCTCGACGGCTCTAGCGTAACATCGCGAGAATCACTGAACTTAACCGTGTTACCGGTAGAATCTGTCACTTTCTCTTCTAGAACGTACTGACCTTCCGTTGGTGCTTTGTCGAATTCCACACTCACGCTACGAGCATCAATGTCTGTTTGTGTCAGAGTTGCACTCGCTTCGTAACCATCAGTATCAGACGTTGACGACGCCGCTTGAGTTGCTTCCGTTAGGCTTACCGTCACGATATCACCGACAACTGCGTTTGGTGGTAGACGAACTTCCACTGCTAGGTTTTCACCTGAGCTTGGTAGATCGATATCTGTATCTGGTAAATCAATCGCGATGATCACTGGATCGTGGTCAGAGGCAGAGAACGCATCTTTGTACTTCGGCATATCACCTGTGTACTTGCTGCTGTATTCGAACAAGTTACTCTCTAGTGAGTTGATGTGCCAATCTTCAATTGCTACCACTTTTTGCGCTAGGCTGCTGCTTGCCAATGCGTGGTCCAAATTACCCAGCTCGCCCGAATAGGTGTAAGAAAACGTATTAGCGCCGTGCAGCAACGTGTTTAAGTTGTGCAGACCGTAACCTTTTTCAATTTTGGTCTTCTCTACTTGAAGTTCACCATCACCAATGGTTGTGTAAGCAGCAGTATAAATGTCACGGCCGTATTTCTCTCTTGAGTAATCAGTCAGTGTCAGAAGTGGGTCTTCCATGCCATAAGCATTGAGATCGCCCATGAGCAATACATCGCCTTTCACCTCTTTCAACGCTTCACCCACTGCGTGCGCAGCAGAAACGCGGAAGTTGTTACAGTTGCCTTGCAGATCCGCTGGCTCAGAATCTTCTACACCAGCAATCCACTCTTCAATACACTCAGAGCCTTTCGACTTAAAGTGGTTTACGACAATAGACAAATCTTTACCCGTCTCTTTCACCGTAAAGGTCTGAAGTAGACTGTGGCGTTGGTACTTATCGTAAGCAGGGTTACTTTCTGTGCCCTCTTTACGAGTAATTGTGTTTTCTGCAATGTGCTGCTCTGGCGTGATGATCACTTTTGCAGCGTCTTTTGGCGTTACTGCGTTAGCACGATATAAAATCGCCACCATGATCGCATCACTGCCAAAGTATTCTTCTTGGTATTTGTCTTGCTCTTCGATTTCGACATACGTGTAATAATCTTCAGCGTCATCAATCTCAGCATTTAGGGCATCAACTAAGTTTTGGATAGCACTGCCATCACCAAAGCCGTTGTTTTCCACTTCCATCAAACCAATGATGTCAGCGTCCATCTTGTTCATCGCCGCAACGATTTTCGCTTGCTGGATCAGGAATTCGTCTAGATTAGTCGCACCACGGTTTTGTCCGGTTGGGTTTTCATGACCACTGTCAGCCACGGAGTTGAAGTAGTTCAGTACGTTGAAGCTTGCAATACGCAAATCTGAGTCCGCAATCGCTGGGGCATCTTTACGAGCCACGTCGAAGCCTTCACCTGAAGTCACGAAGTTGGTGTTATCGACTTCATTGGTCGCAATCAGGCGGTATTCGTTGTAGCTGTAAGCCACCACGCCCTGCAGACCCTCTACTCGCGAACCAAGGCGAATGTGCTGCTCTGAAGAGCCATCTTGATCTGCATCTTTAGCAAAATCTGGGTAGTATGGGATTTGGCCGTTTGGTGCTTTGTCATCTGATTCTAGGTATACGCGGTTCGCTGCGTTGTCTTTTGCTAGCTCAACGGCTGCATCGCTCTCTGCCGCGTGTAATTGAGTCGGCTTTAACAATGGCGCTTCATGAGAGAGCATCATATTGTTACGACGTGAATCGTAGTCGTAAGAGAAGTTTCGAGTTACAAACAAGTCACTTGCCGAGGTTAACTCAACTTGCATCCCTTCATGACGCTCAAGCGCATCACGTAGTGTCTCACCTTCTTTGATAACAAGATCGGTAACTCGAGGGGTTTCAGAGGTGCCTGTTTTCACATAGCTGTTAGCATCAGAAGCAAGCTGAGTATTGCTGTAATACTCTTGAACTTTACCTTTCACACAAACAACATCACCAGCTTTCAGCGCCGTGTCTGCCGCGTCAGTATGAATGAACAAGCCTTCTGAGGTCTTGTCGTTGTTGTCGCTTTCTAATGCTTGTAGGTAGAAACCTTTGGTTAGGCCAGTGGTAACAGCAGTCACGACACCCGTTACGAAATGATCTTCGTCAGTAATGTATGGGTAACCATCAATGAATGGAGACGTATCGCCTTCACCTTGAATATCTTGGATGGTAGTGAAGTTAGGTTGCTGACCGTCGACTTCACAAGCGAATGGTGCTGGTGGCTCAGTCGCATTTAGCTCACCAAGGCCGTCAATGTTGTCTTTCTCAAATGCCGTCCACTGAGATGCATCATAAGTAGCAGAAGGGGTTAGTGCATCACTGTTACGAACTAATGTGGTGTCTTTACCAAAATCTACGTCACCCATCACACCGATGATGTCGTGCACTTCACCATCTTTCAGCAGTGCGATCGGGTCGTCACCGTTAAAGTTCGCAACGCTTTTATCTGTGATATCCGAGACAGCTTTGATGGTATCGCTCGCGTCACCATGCGCCAGTACATACACTTGGTTAGCTTGTAGCGTCACTTGGCTAAGGTCGAATGTGCTACCCCAAGTACCACCACCGTTTGATGATTTCGCTAGCTCGTAACCAGTTAGCGTTACCGCTGCATCGCCTGTGTTCGCGATCTCTACTGCTTTGTTGTATGAACCACCTTCTACATACTGAGAGATGATAATTTCTGCGTTAGCGTTAGCACTAAGTGCACTGGCGATGGTTAATGCGAGTATTGAGGGTTTGATTAACGTGTCCATTGTCGTACCTGATATTTATGTAAATGCAAACTTAGCTCTGATTAGAGCCTGCCATTTGCGTCTACTATCAGGTTTATTTATGAAATAAATAAGAATGAGTAATTAAAGCCGTGAAATGAATCACATGTGAATATAAGAAAATATGCCAGAGCATCCCATTCAAACATTTTTTGTAATAAATACAGAGCGCTATTGATAAACAAGTCAGAATTTAGATTGATTACTCAGTTTACTTTTTCACTTCATGTTAAGGAGTAGAAAATACATCACTTGTTGAGTTGCTTATTAACCCAACCGTTCCGTTACAAATAAAAAATATAATTAGTCACTAATTTAGAATGCTTTAATTTTCACTTGTATCACTGTTCAAGCCCAAGAATCTATTACTCGCTTCGTTCTCTCTTATACAGGCCCCTCATACTTCAAAGTTTTCATGATTTATTCAATAACTTTTCATTACTCACTAGCCAAAAACATACACAAAAGATATAACACCTGCGCGAGACAATAAGATCTCATTAGCTGTAAACCCAGGAACGACAAATGAAAAAAATTCAACGCAGTGTGCTAGCTCTCTCCCTACTTGGCTTGATAGCGGGGTGTCAGTTGACCGCCAGTGAGCCACTTCAACCTACGGCGAATCAAGACATCATCGAATCAGCCAAAAATGAACTGGATGGTATTGAAGAGCTAGAAGTCAGTGACGAGGGTGTTATTACCTTTACTCAGCGTCTAAGAACGCCAGGAACCTACTGGATTCCAGCGAGAATTAAAGAACTCAGCTACGATATATCATGCGTACAGCTTAGTTACTTCATTGATAGAGGCATGGTTGTGAAGTCTGCCTTTCTAGGGGCTCGAGGACGTGTTGAATATTACGACATGGAACGCTGTATGAAAGACACACCATTTCAGTAATACAGGCATAAAAAAAGCTCCACCAAAGTGGAGCTTTTTCGTATTCGTTCTTAGCAACTATGGGCGAGCTACAAAACCTACTGCTTCGTATGCTTTCTTAAGCGTTTCAGCCGCTCGTGCCGAGGCTTTCTCAGCGCCTTGCTGCATTACCTCGTCCATGTAAGCACGATCAGCGCGAATACGGTGATATTCTGCTTGAATTGGCTCAAGCATTGCTACAACTGCCTCACCAACATCTTTCTTAAATGGGCCATACATTTCTACGCCTTGGTACTTCGCTTCAATCTCTTCGAAGCTCATACCTGTCGCCGCGGAGTACAGACCCATTAGGTTAGCAATGCCCGCCTTGTTCTCGATATCATGACGGATACTTGGTGGCGTTTCGGTATCGGTTTGCGCTTTGTTGATCTTCTTAAGGATCGACTTAGGCTCTTCCAGCAGCGTGATAACGTTCTTACGGTTGTCATCAGATTTAGACATCTTCTTCGTTGCGTCTTGAAGGCTCATTACACGCGCATTTACTGTCGGAATGTAAGGCTCTGGAACTTGGAAGATTGGCTGCTCTGGCGAGTAAATATTGTTGAAACGCGTTGCGATATCGCGCGCTAATTCTAGATGTTGCTTCTGGTCACTGCCTACAGGTACTTGGTGTGCACCGTAAAGCAAAATGTCAGCCGCCATCAACACCGGGTAGTCAAATAGACCGACGTTTACGTCATTCGCGTAACGTGCCGATTTGTCTTTAAACTGAGTCATACGGCTCAGCTCACCCATTTGAGTGTAGCAGTTAAGAAGCCAACCTAATTGAGCATGCTCTGGTACATGTGACTGAACAAATAGCGTGCTCTTCTTCGGGTCAACACCAACTGCCAGACAAATTGCCAGTGCGTCTAGAGTTGCTTCATGCAGCGCTTTAGGGTCCTGACGAACCGTAATCGCGTGAAGGTCTACCACACAATATTGGCAATCATAATCGTCTTGCATCTGCTGCCATTGACGTAGAGCACCCAAGTAGTTACCGATACTTAGTTCACCTGAAGGTTGAACACCACTCAATACAATGGGTTTGCTCATTAGAATGATTCCTTTGACTTCTTAATCTAATTAAATGAAAAAAACCGTGCAGTAATAGGTGCACGGTTTACTCAGTGTACTCATTAACGAGTATTTTGGAAGCTCTTTTGTAGCCGTTATGCAGAAACCGCTACAACGTCCAATAATTCTGCCAAACTGTCAGCGACGAAATCTGGATTTGATGCTGAAATAGGTTCACCGTGGTTGTAACCATATGTCAGACCAAATGAGGCACAGCCTGCATTCTTTGCTGCGAGAATATCGTTTTTCGAGTCGCCAACCATCAGCATTTCACTTGGTTGGATTTGGTGCTTTTCCATCAACCAGTTCAATGCTACTGGGTTTGGTTTTTTCTCTGGGAATGCATCACCGCCAAGGACATCAACGAAGTATTTTGCGATGTCGTGCTTTTCCAAAACGTCAGGCACAAACTTTGAAGGTTTGTTGGTCACCAACGCCATAACAAAGCCCGCTTTGTGCAGCTCTGCTAGTGTCTCTTTTACCGTTGGGTAAAGATGACTTAGCTTGTGACCGCTTTGCTCGTAGTAATCATCAAACAATACACGCGCTTTAGCACGAAGCTCTTCACTCAGCTCCGGGTTGATGGTCAGGCTTTGGCTTAATGAGCGACCAATAAGCACGTCTGCGCCGTTACCCACGTAATCACGAACTTGTTCTTCTGAAACCGATGGAAAGCCAAGCGCCTGTACTGCTTGGTCTGCCGCGACAGCTAGATCGGGCACGCTATCAAGCAAAGTACCATCTAGATCGAAGGCGATGAATTTAATGTCTTGTTGAGTCATAACTTCCCTGAGGATTTTTATTTATAAATCGGTGAAAACGACAAAGGATGGCACCCCATCCTTTGTTTTTATCATTATGTCTGATTCTACAGTAACTGTTTGTTTCGTCGTTACTTTGCAGCAATACGCTGACGAACTGCCTCAAACAAACAGATGCCGGATGCCACAGATACGTTCAAGCTTGAAACGCTACCAGCCATTGGGATCTTAATCAAATCGTCGCAGGTTTCACGAGTTAGACGACGCATACCGTCACCTTCTGCCCCCATTACGATAGCAAGGGGGCCAGTCAGTTTGGCTTGGTAGATGTCGTGCGTTGCTTCACCCGCAGTACCAACAAACCAGATGCCTTTCTCTTGCAATGTACGCATAGTACGAGCCAAGTTAGTCACTCGGATCAATGGCACGACTTCAGCTGCACCACAAGCCACTTTGCTTACGGTTGCGTTCATTGGCGCAGAACGATCTTTCGGTACGATGATCGCCGCAGCACCTGCCGCATCTGCGTTACGTAAACACGCACCAAGATTGTGTGGATCGGTCACGCCGTCTAACACTAATAGCAGTGGTGATTCGTGCTGCGCCAGGATGTCATCTATATCGTTCTCATTCAGCTGCTTCGCTGGTTTCACACGAGCGATGATGCCTTGGTGATTTGCACCGCGCGCTTTGTCATCCAAGGTTTTACGTGTCATCTGCTGAATAGAAACACCACAAACCTGAAGATCATTTAGGATTGGCATTAGGCGATCATCTTGACGACCTTTTAAAACGTACGCCTCGATAAAACGCTCTGGTTCGCGCTCCAATACCGCCTTCACTGCGTGAATGCCGTAGATAAATTCGTTACTCATTGTTTAACCTGTTGTTCTGGTCGTATTGCCTGCGCCAACCGAGTTTGAACTAAGTTGGCGCTTCAACCTACTGCGCTTCTTTTTTAGTGCGCTTGGTTTTCTTCGGCTTACTGTGCGGCTTCTTTTTACGTGCTTTTTTCACTTTAGGCTTCTCGTTGCCTTCGGCGTCACCACGTTTTGGGCCATTGCGCTTACTCGTTGCGCCCGTTTCTTCTGGGCGTTTAGTTGGCTCTATCGCAGGAACTGCACGAGCCGCGCCACCTTCTTTCGATGAAGAGCGAGTCGCAGCGCGTTTTTTATCTTTCGCTTTGCGTTTTGCTTCCGCTGCGCGTTTCTTCGCAGTCTTACCTTCGCCGCGTAGCTTACGACTTGTTTCGACCAATTCAAAGTCAATTTGCTTATCATCGAGGTTAACAGCCAGTACTTTTACTTTTACTGCATCACCTAAGCGATAGATGTTACCGAAACTTTCACCAATAAGTCGTTGACCAATCGGGTCAAATTGATAGTAGTCGTTCGCAAGGGTAGAAATATGTACCAAACCATCGATGTGCAAATCCGTTAAACGTACAAAGAAGCCAAAGCTAGTGACATTAGCAATAACACCGTCTAGTTCGTCACCGACGTGGTCTTGCATATATTCACACTTCAGCCAATCCGCAACATCACGTGTTGCATCATCAGCACGGCGCTCTGTCATCGAACATTGTTCGCCGTAAAAATCCATGTCGTCAAACGAGTAATGATAGCCACCTGTTGGTGTCCAGCGATCTTGATTACGACCTTCTTCTTTAGCAATCAGATACTTGATTGCACGGTGAAGTAACAAGTCAGGGTAACGACGAATTGGCGACGTAAAGTGCGCATAGCGTTTCAATGCCAACCCAAAGTGCCCCGCGTTATCTGCGTTGTATACCGCTTGCTTCATTGAGCGTAGCAGCATGGTCTGAATCAACTCTTGATCTTGACGCCCGGAGATTTGACGTGCGAGATCAGCATAGTCCGTTGGTGAAGGCTCTAAACCACCTTTTAGCTCAAGACCAAGTTCACTTAAGAAGTCACGGAAACCTTGCAGGCGTAATTCACCTGGAGATTCGTGGATACGATAAAGCGCGGGCTCTTTCGCTTTTTCTACCAGCGATGCCGAAGCAATGTTGGCTAAAATCATACATTCTTCGATGATCTTATGCGCGTCATTACGAATTACTGGCTCAATGCTTTCGATTTTACGTTCCGCATTGAAAATAAATTTGGTTTCAACGGTTTCAAATTCGATTGCACCGCGTTGATCTCGTGCTTCTTTCAGCACTTTGTACATCTTGTGCAACTCTTCTAGATGAGAAACAAGCGGCTGGTAGCGCTCACGTAGTTCTTCATCCCCTTCTAGAATCGCGCTCACTTTGCTATATGTGAGACGAGCGTGCGAGTTCATCACCGCCTCGTAATGCTTGTAACCAGACAGCTTACCTGTATCGGAAATGGTCATTTCGCACACCATACACAAGCGATCTACTTGCGGGTTAAGCGAACATAGACCGTTCGACAGTACTTCTGGCAACATTGGCACAACTTGCGAAGGGAAATATACTGAGTTACCACGATTGATCGCTTCTTTATCCAACGCAGAGTCAGGACGAACGTAGTAACTGACGTCAGCAATCGCTACCCATAAACGCCAACCACCTTCTTTGTTCTTTTCACAGTAAACGGCATCATCAAAGTCTCGTGCGTCTTCGCCGTCAATGGTCACTAGTGGCAAATCACGTAGATCCACACGACCAACTTTCGCTTCTTCTGGTACTTCTTCGCCTAAGTTTTCGATTTGTTTATCGACGGCTTCTGGCCATTCGTGAGGGATTTGGTGTGTACGAATCGCAATTTGTGTTTCCATACCTGGTGCCATGTTTTCACCAAGGACTTCAACCACTTTACCCATCATGCCGCGTGAGCGTGAGCCACGATCAGTAATTTCAATTACGACTACGTTACCCATGCGTGCACCCGCTTTGTGCTCATTTGGGATCAGGATATCTTGGCTGATACGCGAGTCATCTGGGACAACATAGGAGTATCCATATTCAAGGAAGAAACGACCAACGATTTGATCATTGCGCTCCTCTAGCACACGCACCAAACGTCCTTCACGGCGGCCGCGCTTGCTGTTGTCTGTCGGTTGCACTAAGACAAAATCACCGTGGATGATGTTCTTCATCTGATGGTGCGGTAACAGAATATCATCATCCTTGCCGACGCTGCCTTCTGGACGTACCCAACCATGGCCATCACGATGACCAATCACGTAACCTTTCACCATTTCAAGTTTTTCAGGCAATGCATAGCACTGACGGCGGGTAAACACCAGTTGGCCATCTCGCTCCATCGCACGTAGCCGACGACGCAACCCTTCGTATTGCTCTTCGCCCTCAAGCTTTAGTGCCTCAAACAAGTCGTTACGATTCATTGGAACGCCCGCTTGCTCTAGAAACTCGATGATAAACTCTCGGCTTGGAATTGGATTTTCGTAATTTTTGGATTCACGATCTGCAAAAGGATCGTTTGGAATATTGTCTGACATAGGCACGCCTATCTAGCAAGGAAGGTATATGGCTAGTATATCTGAGTCTCTCGATAAGCTACAGAATTGCTTTGAAAAAAGAATGATCGAGATCGACTCTAGGCATGCAAATGAGTTAAGGACGAGCCAGCAAGATCAAAAGTTCAGAATTGTCACTGAGCAAGGATTCAATCGTGCAGTCATCCAACTCCGCCAGAAAGGCACTTTTTGCTTTCGCCAATTTATCTTTGAGGCGGCAAGCAGGGGTAATATGGCAAAAATCCACACCACAGTTGACTAAATCTAACGGCTCTAAATCGCGCACAACACCACCGACTGTGATTTCAGACGCTGGCTTCATCAGCCGGATACCACCGTTTTTTCCGCGCACGGTATGGACATAACCCAACTGCCCTAACCGATTGATAACTTTAACCATATGGTTGCGCGACACACCAAATAAATCCGTCACTTCGGTAATGCTGGTTAACTCATCTTCCGGCAACGAAGCCAAGAAAATTAAGGTTCTCAACGCATAATCAGTGAAACTAGTTAACTGCATATTCTCTCCCAAAGTGCGACTCAATAACCCGCTGGTGATGCTAAAACCCCAAACTTGAGCTATCGATAAAAGTGTAAATCTTTTCTTGATCGAAAGATACATTTGAGATACAACTTTAAACATGCATTATAAATACAACTTAAAGTAGGAAGCCCTTATGCTCAGCAATCAAACTATCGAGATCGTCAAAGCGACCGCACCACTCATCGCCGAAACAGGACCAAAACTGACCGCGCACTTTTACGAGCGTATGTTTACTCATAACCCTGAGTTGAAAGATATTTTTAACATGAGTAACCAGCGTAACGGCGATCAGCGTGAAGCATTATTCAACGCTATCTGTGCCTATGCTGCCAATATTGAAAATTTGCCAGCTCTGCTTGGCGCAGTAGAGAAAATTGCGCATAAGCACACGAGCTTTTTGATCACAGAAGATCAGTACCAAATCGTTGGTAAGCATTTACTTGCGACAATCGATGAGCTTTTTAATCCAGGTCAAGAAGTGTTGGATGCTTGGGCTGAGGCTTACGGCGTACTTGCGAATGTATTTATTCAGCGCGAAGAACAAATTTACCAACAAAATGAAGCTTTGGAAGGCGGCTGGCGCGGTCTACGCGAATTTGAATTAGTCGATAAAAAGATTGAGAGCGAACACATTTGCAGCTTTGTGTTCAAGCCAACCGATGGCCAAAAAGTGGCGCCGTATAAACCGGGACAATACCTTGGCATCTACATCAACAGTGACCAGTTAGAAAACCAAGAAATTCGCCAATATAGCCTGTCTTCTGCGGTCCAAGAGAACACCTACCGTATCTCAGTAAAACGTGAAGAAGGCGGAAAAGTGTCGAACTACCTGCACGATAGCCTGAACACTGGCGAAAAAGTGCAGCTTGCGGCCCCTGCCGGTGATTTCTTTATGGATGCCGAACCACAAACACCCGTTGTTCTAATTTCTGCTGGTGTGGGACTTACTCCAACGCTGTCAATGCTAGAAAGTCTCTCAGCACATCAAGCACCTGTAACTTGGGTTCATGCAACCGAAAATGGCCAACAGCATGCTTTCAAGCAACACGTAAACCAACTCGTTGCAGAAAAAGAAAATATGAACGCGCTCGTTTGGTATAACCAACCAACGGCAGAAGACAAGCTAGGTGAAGACTTCCACTTCACGGGCTTTGTCAATCTGTATGAAATTGAAGCTGCATTAAAGCAAGATAAAGTGCAGGTGTACTTCTGTGGTCCTGTAGGATTTATGCAGCACGTAGCGAAACAGCTATTAGAACTTGGCGTACCAGAAGAGCAATTCCATTACGAATGCTTCGGTCCACACAAAGTGGTTTAAGCGCTACCAACTATCGGGAAAACAACAAAGCCCACGTGACGTGGGCTTTGTTGTATGAAGTTGTTTGCAATATTGAAGCGTTACCAAAAGGTGTCTCGCCGTTTAGCTCGAGCAATAACGTTTTGTGGCATGCGCTGTTCAAGGCCGTTTCTCAATACAGTTATGCGCTTATGCTGCCGCTTATCTGCTGTGACAGAGTTATATAACCAACGATACGCATCTTCGTAATCGAGTGGACTGCCATAATCACGTAAAAGCAACTCGGCCAGATGAATACGCGCGTTTAGGTTTCCCATTGACGCAGCTTCTCGCAAATATGGAATTGCACGTTCTTTATCTTGCTGTACTAAAGTGCCACGCGAATAGTATCGGCCAATCTGCTCTAGTGCAGCTGGTAACCCCTGATGCGCTGCATTTTCGATGTAGTAAAGACCCAGTTCGACATCTTGCTCGACACACACCCCCCAAGCCAACATATCTCCGTACAGAAATTCATAAGCGGGTAAGTTAATTCGAGTCGCACGAGCTACGATATCCTCCACCAGCTGGCAGTTATCAGCGCGCACACGTTGTAAGTGCTTATTTTGCTCAATAAGCTTTATCAGCTCTGCTTCGGTATAGATCGGAACTGGTGCCCCCACATCAGCAACATTGGCTTTCACTGTGGTAGCAACCAAGGTCAACAACAGTGAAGCAGCCACTGTTCGTAACTTCATAAACGTACCCTTAAGGTATCTAAGAAACCAAAGATCGGTGAAGGATCTCCTCTGCTTGATAACCTTATCGGCAAAAAACAGCTAAGCTTTAGACAATTTTTGCCTCTGATTTAGGCTCAGCGGCAAAAGCTTGCCATATGAGAGTCACGCTGTTTTTGTTCAGATACAAAAAAGCCGACCAGAAGGTCGGCTTTTGCAATCTTTAACGGCTATCAATTAAGCTTCGAATGGGTGAACTTTGATGATAGTTTCGTTACGGTCAGGACCTGTAGAGATGATGTCTACTGGAACGCCAGTTAGCTCTTCAATACGCTTGATGTAGTCAAGAGCGGCTTGTGGTAGAGCATCTAGTGACTTAGCACCAAATGTGTTCTCAGACCAACCAGGCATTGTTTCGTAGATTGGCGTTGCTTTTTCGAATGCTTCAGCAGCCATCGGAGAAACTTCTAGCACAGAGCCATCTTCCATCTTGTAACCAGTACAGATTTTTAGCTCTTCTAGACCATCTAGTACGTCTAGTTTAGTTAGACAGAAACCAGATACAGAGTTGATTTGGATTGCACGACGCATAGCAACAGCATCGAACCAACCTGTACGACGTAGACGACCAGTTGTCGCACCGAACTCGTGGCCAACTTCACCTAAGTGCTTACCAATTGGATCTTGCTTATCTAAACCGTCGTATAGTTCAGTCGGGAATGGACCAGCACCAACGCGAGTACAGTACGCTTTTGCGATACCCAAGATGTAACCGATGTGACGAGGACCAAAACCAGAACCTGCAGCAACACCACCAGCAGTCGTGTTAGAAGACGTTACGTACGGGTAAGTACCGTGGTCGATATCAAGTAGTGTACCTTGTGCACCTTCGAACATGATCTTGTCGCCGCGCTTACGTGCTGCGTCTAGTTCGTCAGTTACGTCGATAACCATTGACGTTAGTAGTTCAGCGTAGCCTTTAGCTTGCTCAAGTACTTCTTCGTAGCTTACTGGCTCCGCTTTGTAGAAGTTAACTAGTTGGAAGTTATGGAACTCCATGACTTCTTTTAGCTTCTCTGCGAAAGTCGCCATATCGAATAGGTCGCCAACGCGTAGACCGCGACGAGCAACTTTATCTTCGTATGCTGGACCGATACCACGACCAGTAGTACCGATAGCTTTTTTACCGCGAGCGATTTCGCGAGCTTGGTCCATTGCAACGTGGTAAGGAAGAATTAGCGGACATGCTTCAGAAATGAAAAGACGCTCGCGTACTGGAATACCGCGCTCTTCAAGAGGCTTCATTTCTTTAAGTAGAGCTTCAGGTGATAGTACAACACCGTTACCGATAACACATTTTACGTTATCGCGAAGGATACCTGATGGAATTAAGTGAAGAACGGTTTTTTCACCGTCAATTACGAGAGTGTGACCTGCGTTGTGACCGCCTTGGTAGCGTACCACGTATTTTGCATCTTCAGTTAAAAGGTCTACGATTTTACCTTTACCTTCGTCACCCCATTGGGTGCCTAGAACGACTACGTTATTTCCCATCTTTCCAAGTCTGATTGCTAGTTAAAAATGGATTCTAGCACCGAATCACGCTTCTTGCAGTCATTTTTTGTTCACAGAGTTGCTACCAGAATGTCATCTTGCCGCTTTGTTCATTTTGAAATCAGCATATCACTGATAGTATTTAGCTTTCTCTATTCGACTGGAAAGCGCTATGTCTGAATCCATATGGTTGGCGATTGGGCTCGTCTTGATCGTGGAAGGCATTGGGCCACTGATTGCTCCTAACGGTTGGCGGAATATGGTGGCTCAATTAAGTGAACAACCCAACAATCAGCTACGACGCATCGGTGGCTGCCTAGTAGTTGCTGGAGCCGTCATCGCCATCATGATGAGCTAGCACTTAGCATCAGATACAAAAAAGGCTCCCTAAGGAGCCTTTTATTTCAATGAGACGCGGAGATTATTTCTCCATGCTGCCCTTCGACTGGTTCATGTATTGGAAGAACTCACTCTTCGGATCAAGCACCAGAATATCGCTCTTAGAGCTGAAGGACTTCTCATACGCACGTAGCGAGCGTAGGAAGCTAAAGAACTCAGGGTCTTTGTTGTACGCTTCAGCATAAATCTTCGCAGCTTCAGCATCCGCTTCACCTCGTGTCACACGCGCCGTTTTATCAGCTTCAGCTAGAATAGTTGCTACTTCTAGTTCTGCTTGAGCACGAATAACTTCCGCTTTTTCACGACCTTGAGAACGGTGCTTACGAGCAACGGACTCACGCTCCGCACGCATACGACGGTAGATAGACTCACTGATTTCATCAGGCAGGTTGATTTTCTTCATTCGGAAATCAACGACACGAACACCCAAGTCTTTCATTGCGCTTTCACGCGTGTCTTTCAATACTTCAGACATGATTAGGTCGCGTTCACCATCAATCTCAAGCGCTTCACGAGCCGCTTCAGTTGCGACAACATCGGCACTTGCGTCTTCTGGTAGCACATCATCGTTACGTGGACCAGATACGATCTGTTTGATTTCACGAGCACCGATTTCAGAACGAAGCACGTCCGTCACTTTACGCTCAAGTAGTGCCTCTGCCGTTAGCGAGTTACCACCGCCTGTCGCGAGGTAGTAGCGACCAAAATCTTCAATACGCCACTTCACGTAGGTATCAATGATAACGTCTTTTTTCTCAGACGTTACGAAACGGTCTGCACGACCATCCATTGTTTGGATACGTGCATCAAGTTGTTTCACACGGTCAAACAAAGGCATCTTGAAATGCAGACCAGGCTCGTAAATTCGAGTGATGTCGTTGTTGTCTTTCAAGACACGACCAAATCGAACCACGATACCGCGCTCACCTTCAGGAATCACAAACAAAGACATCAACATTAATGCCAGTGCGATTACCAGTACAGGGATCATTAACTTACGCATTCTTAGTATCTCCCTTGACGTGAACCTGTTGAACGAGACTGCGTGTTCGAAGTGTCTTCTTGTGTACGATCAGACTCAAGTTGAATTTGATCATAGGTTGAAGATGACTTCGATTTACGTTTGGTATCTGCTTTGCCCTCTTGTCCCGCCAACTTATCGATTGGAAGGTAAAGAAGATTGCCGCTTGATTCCGAGTCAATCAACACTTTCGAAGTGCTTGAGTACACCTCTTCCATTGCGTCGATGTACAGACGATCACGCGTTACACCAGGCGCTGCTTGGTATTCTGGTAGTAGTTTTTCGAACTGTGCTACCTGACCAAGAGCCTCGTTAGTGACACGCTCATTGTAACCTTGTGCTTCTTTCTTCAAACGCTCTGCTCGACCCGTTGCCTTAGGCAAGATTTCGTTCTTGTATGCTTCAGCTTCACGAATGAAACGCTCTTCATCCTCACGTGCTGCGATTGCATCATCAAACGCATCTTTCACTTGCTCTGGTGGACGAGCAGACTGGAAGTTCACATCAACAAGTACCAGACCCATATCATAGCTATCAATGATTTGGTTCAGTGTTTCTTGCGTAGTTTGACGAATTTGCTGACGACCACTGGTTAGAATGCTATCCATCAATGAGTCACCAATTACTGCACGTAGTGCAGAATCCGTTGCTTGACGCAAGCTGTCGTCTGCATTGGTTACACGGTACAAGTATTTGTATGGGTCAGTCACTCGGTACTGAACATCCATCGCAACTGTTACAACGTTTTCATCTTTAGTCAGCATTAGACCAGATGCACGTAGTGAACGAATCGCTTGTACGTTTACCGCTTCGTACTCATCAATAAAGCGAGGACGCCAGTTAAGACCTGGGTCTACGATACGATCGTATTTACCTAAACGCAGTACAACACCACGCTCTGCTTCACCGATGGTGTAAAAACCAGCGAAAAACCAAACCGCAACAGCAATCAGAGCAATCACGCCAAAGCCAATTGCACTACCACCACCGCCGCCGATTGGAGAACCACCGCCGCCTTTTTTACCAAACTTGCCGCCCAGCTTTTGACTCAGTTTGTTGAACACTTCATCTAAATCTGGCGGACCTTGATCTCGGCCACCAGGACGCTGGCCACCACGATTATTATTACCCCAAGGGTCATTATCGCGGCCATTGTTGCCGTTGTTATTTCCAGGCTCATTCCACGCCATTAGAAAGCTCCATCATTTGATATGACGTTATACTGTAGCAGTCCTTTAAGTGACTATAAAGCCAGTCAAAACTGCCCCTTCTCTTTTTTCAAGTCTAGACCAATCTACTTGCTGCATTCGAATATCGATCAACAAGTTACCATCCTGGTCATATTCCTCACGTTGAATACACTTCATTTGGAAGAAGGTACTACGGAATCGTCCTTGATACTGTGGAGGAATTCGCAACTGATGCTCGACCATTTGTGACGCCAGACGTTCCGTCAGAGCCTCAAACAGGACATCAATGCCCAACCCATCCATTGCTGAAACCCAAACTGCGCGAGGTACGCCCTCCTCGTCTCGTTCTATACGTGGTTTCTGCGAATCTAGATTGTCGATTTTGTTCATGACAACCAGAGTCGGCACTTCATGCGCGTCGATCTCTTCTAGTACTTCATGAACAGCTTGAATATTCTCACGAAAACGCTCATCACTGGCATCAACAACATGTAACAAAATGTCAGCTTCTTGCGTTTCCTGCAAGGTTGCCTTGAAGGCCGCAACCAAGTCGTGTGGCAAATGTCGAATAAAACCAACCGTGTCTGCCAAGATGGCAGGGCCAACATCTGCTAACTCTATCTTACGTAAAGTCGGGTCCAAAGTAGCAAATAATTGATCAGCCGCGTACACGCCAGCTTCTGTAATACGGTTGAAGAGTGTCGACTTACCCGCGTTGGTGTAACCCACAAGTGAAACCGTTGGGATTTCAGCTCGATTTCGGGCGCGGCGCCCTTGTTCACGCTGCTTCGCTACTTTGTCTAAGCGTCGCAGGATGGCTTTGATTCTGTCACGCAATAAGCGACGGTCGGTTTCCAGCTGGGTTTCACCCGGGCCACGTAAACCGATACCACCTTTCTGCCTTTCAAGGTGCGTCCAACCACGAATCAAACGAGTAGAGATATGACGAAGTTGAGCCAGCTCTACCTGTAGCTTACCTTCGTGTGTTCGAGCTCGTTGAGCAAAGATATCGAGAATAAGACCAGTGCGGTCGAGAACTCGACATTGGCACAGTGCTTCGAGGTTACGTTCTTGGGCAGGAGAGAGGGCGTGATTAAAAATCACAATTTCGGCACCCGTTGATTGTACCGCTGTAGCAATCTCTTGGGCCTTACCCTCTCCGACATAGTATTTCGGGTGTGGGGATTGACGACTACCAGTTACCACTTGTAGCGCCTCTACCCCAGCAGAAGAAACCAGCATTTCGAACTCAGCCAGATCTTCCCATTCACCTTCTTGCGTGAAGTTGATATGAACAAGTACGGCTCGCTCACCGGATTCATAACGGTCAAACAAGCAATCAACTCCTTATTTTAAAAATACTCGATGAAGAATTAATCTTCTGATTTCTCTTGTGGACGCTCACCTTGTGGACGTTCACCGCTGTGATGGCTCACTGGACGAGCCGGCACAACTGTTGAGATCGCGTGCTTGTACACCATTTGGTTAACAGTATTCTTCAGCAGGATCACAAATTGATCGAATGATTCGATCTGACCTTGTAGTTTAATACCATTCACAAGGTAGATAGATACCGGGATACGCTCACGACGTAGCGCGTTTAGAAATGGGTCTTGTAGAGATTGCCCCTTAGCCATTTTTATTTTCCTTATTTAATTTGTAGTTGTAATTATTTAGCTAGTGGTGCAATGCAAAAGATACGGCTTTTGCATCTGAGCTAAACGAATCAAAAATGCACTCTAAGTAATTAGCAGCATAGTATAAAAACCGCCAACAACAGATCCTTTGAGAGTGCGTTCACGCAAAAACGATCACATTATACACAGCTATGTCAATCAGATGCTATTGCTTCCGACATCGTTTCTAATGCCTGTTCAATGTTCTCGCTATCCAACCAAGTTAAATCATCCCAGCTGCGTAACCAGGTGATTTGACGCTTGGCCAATTGACGAGTCGCGCATACGCCACGAAATACCGCTTCGTCACGTGTACACTCCCCATCTAAATACTCCCACATCTGTCGATAACCGACGCATCGTATGGAAGGAAGATCGGGGTGAAGATCTTTTCGCGAATGTAACGCTTTCATTTCTTCTTCAAAGCCCGCTTCCATCATCTTCTCGAAACGGAGTTCAATCCGACGGTGAAGTTCTGCCCTATCCTTGGGAGCTATTGCAAACTGCTTGACTCGGTATGGTAGGCTTTCACCTTTCGTTTGAGTCAATTCAGTCAAAGTTTTACCTGAAATGCGAAAAACTTCCAATGCCCGAGATAAACGTTGGGGATCATTGGGATGGATTCTCGCGGCTGACACAGGATCAACCTCTTTGAGTTCATCGTGCAACACTGACCAACCTTTAGTCAATGCCTCTTGTTCAATTTGCTGACGAATTTCAGGATTTGCAGCAGGAAGTGGTGATAAACCTTCAAGTAACGCCTTGTAATACAGCATTGTTCCACCCACAAGAAGTGGAATTTTTCCTTCTGCAACAATATCATCCATCGCTTTCAATGCATCTCGACGAAAGTCGGCGACAGAGTAAGATTCACTTGGATCCAAAATATCTATCAAGCGATGAGGCGCCAAACTTAACTCTTTTTCATCCGGTTTCGCCGTACCGATATCCATCCCTTTGTAGATCAAAGCAGAATCAACACTGATGATCTCAACCGGAAATTTTTGACGAAGACGAATCGCCAGCTCAGTTTTGCCTGATGCAGTTGGCCCCATTAAAAATAGCGCCAAAGGTAGTTTATCTGTCATGGTTTTAATTTGGCTATCGTGGCAGAGAAATCAACAGCGGATACGAATTTTGTATCTTCTAATGGCAATTGACCATGTCTTAGCTGTTCAAGTTCCGCAATAATTTGAATGGCTTCAGAAAAAGTATAGTGACTCTTCACTGTCGTGACCTGTAATGCGAGCCAATCTATCAACTCAGACAGCATCTGAGCCGCTGCTATACCTTCGTTCACACAAGATTGCGCGTAAGATAACAGATCTGGTACTAAATTTTGTAAGTTTTGTTGACGCAGCGGAGCTGGGACGCCCATCACCATTAAGGCGTGCTCGTTTCTCGCTTTCAATTGAATACCAAGCAATGCCAAATCTTGTTGATAATCTTGGGCCAGTCTCACTAATTCGGCCTCTAACTTAATAGATAGAGGAACAAGCAGAGGTTGTGCCTTGAGTGCACCATCGCTTGGAGAAAGCTGGCCTTTTACACGATAAAATTCTGCTCTAGGTAACGAGACTAACGCCGCCCCACTGTCACTGCTCATCAAAACAAATTGTTCATCGACCACCATCAGCGCTTTGCCCAATGCAGTAATCGATGGCATTGATGTGTGCGAAGTTATCGTTTGGGGCGCTATTGGAGTGACTGCCTGAGCCTCAAACTCTGGCGTTTTCAACAGCTCGTGATAAGCGCGTACTTCTTGTTTAGTTGGCGCTGGTTCTACGTGGCGCTCTTTACTGTGACTTGGCTTTGGTGCAGGTTTGGATTCCACCCAATCATTACGTTTGAATGACTCCACTACGCGCGCCTCTCGCACGGAGGTTTCACTAGGACCGCTATTACGAGGCTTCACTTCATAATCACTGCGTCCAGGATAAGCCGGTGTACTCTCTATCGCTTGATAAACCCGCTCTGGTACTGGTGAAGATGCTGGCTCTTGTACATTTTCAGGCTCTGGCGAATGCTCAATCTCTTCGGACTCAGTCGGTTCCACGCGATGAAATGCCGATTCATTCACCTGTGGTTTATCAATCACGGCGCTTTGCGCAAGTGCATCCGTCAAAGCTTGATAGATGAAATCATGCACCAAACGAGCTTGGTGGAAACGCACTTCATGCTTAGCAGGGTGAACATTCACATCTACTTGGTGCGGATCTAGCTCAATAAAGAGCACATACGCAGCAAACTGATCTGGCTTTAAGCTCATTTCATAGCTTTGACGAATCGCGTGATTGATTAATTTGTCACGCATCATTCGGCCATTCACATAGCAATATTGTAAATCGCTTTGCTGCCTTGCTCCCTCTGGCGTGGTAATCCACCCATGTAGCTTTAACCCTTGATGCTCAAGCTCGATTCTGAGCATATGCCGCACAAACGCATTACCGCAGACAGCAGCAATACGCTTTTCGGTTTGAAGCTGATTTTTCGCCGCGCGATATTGACGGATGATCTTGCCGTTATGACGCACATTGATGGTGACATCAAAGCGGCTTAACGCAATACGTTTCAATAACTCATCAATATGAGCAAATTCGGTTTTCTCCGTACGAAGAAACTTGCGACGCGCTGGAGTATTAAAAAATAAGTCCAACACCTCAACAGTCGTGCCAATCGGGTGCGCTGCTGGCTTAAGCTTCACCTGCATATCACGCCCTTCGGAGTAGGCACTCCAGGCTTCTTCTTGTGCCGCAGGACGCGACGTGAGCGTCAAACGCGAGACTGAGCTAATACTGGCTAACGCTTCACCGCGAAAACCTAGACTCATAATGGCTTCGAGATCATCTAAGGTATGTATCTTAGATGTCGCATGACGACTGAGCGCTAAGCCAAGTTCATCTTTCGCGATACCTTTTCCGTTATCACGAACACGAATCAGCTTTGCGCCTCCTTTCTCGATATCGATATCGATTCGAGTTGCGCCAGAATCAAGACTATTTTCAACCAGTTCTTTAATCACAGAAGCAGGTCTTTCGACCACTTCCCCTGCGGCGATTTGGTTTGCAAGTCTGGCTGGCAAAATTTTAATCGTCATAATGAGTTAGAAGCTCACCTACTTGTTTGGAATGATCAGGACTTGCCCAACCGCTAGCTGATCAGAGCGTAAGTTATTCGCTTTACGAATGCTCGATACGCTAACGCCGTATTTGGA
This sequence comes from Vibrio sp. Vb1166, assembly GCF_033338695.1. NCBI lineage: Bacteria > Pseudomonadati > Pseudomonadota > Gammaproteobacteria > Vibrionales > Vibrionaceae > Vibrio > Vibrio sp. Vb1166. Next base: position 44,728 of record NZ_JAWOTE010000029.1, read on the forward strand.
CGCTATTTTGCCAAGGAACTCACCCCGAGAAACCTTGTGCTTACGAATCGGTTTATCTTTTACCGCGACCGTTATCTTCAACTTTTGCCCTACCCACAAGGTATCTGACTTCAAGTTATTCTCTCGGCGGATATCTGAAACCTTCACTTTATAGTGATTCGCAATCTTACCTAAGAACTCACCAGACTTAACCTTGTGCGTAATGGTTTCTGTCTCAACAGTAATCGGTTTACTTGGCACTTTAATCGTACCAGCAGAAGGAATGTTGAGCTTCTGACCAATTGCCAAGCCTGTCGACTTCAAGTTGTTTGCCGACATCAGCGCTTTAGAGCTAAGCCCATATTTGTTCGCGATCACCGATAATGACTCGCCACGCTTTACAATATGTACCATTGGCTTCGCTGAAGGCGAGAACACCGTACCCTCTGGTGGGTTATCTTTTAAGTACTTGACGACCGCCTTAGTGATAGCCTGAGCTAACTTATCTTGGTGCGCTCGTTGAAACAGTAAACGCTCTTCTGTTGGGTTAGAAATAAAGCCCGTTTCCACTAGCACAGACGGAATCTGTGGAGAGCGTAAAACCGCAAGGCTGGTGTTGATCGGTTTGGTGTTATGCAGGTGCGCAACACGTCCCATCTCACCTAGGATTTCTGTTGCCAGCTTATAACCTTCTTTTTGTGAATGACTAAACTGCAAGTCCAACAAAGTTTGGTTCACGTTACGATCTTTTGTCTTCGTGAAGAACGCATTACCCGAGCCGCCCAATAACTCAGACTGTTTCTCATGGTTCTCGACCCAACGAGCAATTTCGGTATTTGCACGACGAGTATTTAGTACGAAGACCGATCCACCGCGAGGCTTCGGTGAAGTAAACGCATCTGCGTGAATGGAAATCAGCAAGTGCGCATCATTTTCACGAGCAATCGCGACACGACGGTTTAAGTTTACAAAATAATCTCCCGTACGAGTCATGCGCGTTTTAATACCAGGAGTCGCATCGAGCTGAGCAGCAATTTTTCTTGAGATACTCAATACCGCATCTTTCTCGTACTTACGACGTGAAGGGCCAATAGAGCCAGGGTCTTCCCCACCGTGACCAGGGTCGATAACAATTAACACTTCTTGAGCTCGTTGAACTGAACTCATGTCTTTGCTGGCCGCCGCTGGCTTACTCGGTTTAGAGGTCGATGCCTTCTTACCGTGCGGTAAATCAATCACCAAGCGGTGACCATACTGCCCACCTGGTGTTGGGCTTAATTTAAATAACTCCGCTTGAACGCTCTTTTTTAGTTCAAACACCAAACGATAAGTGCCCTTCTCTGGAGGCGAGCTTTTTCGTACCAGTTTTAAAACAGGGCTATCCGTAACAGTAACAGGTAGTTTGGCCTGCATCGTCGTGCTTTTTAAATCCACGACAAGGCGATCCGGCCCTGATAAAGAGAAATAGGAATAGTCAGCTTCCGAGCCTAAATCGATGACAACACGCGTTTCATCAGGTGAAGGCCAAACTCGAAAACTCTTAACGACGTTAGCAAATGCTAAATTGGGGATGAGAAGGAGAAAAGTGGCGACAAACGTCGCCACCACTCTAAAATTTGAAAAACTCAACATAGCTCCAATCGACTGAGTAACTGCACACCATAATCATTATTAGCTGTTAGTTCGGCTACACGTTGCTCACCTTGGTAGCGAATGTTTACATCAAGATCCGGTTGTGGCAGTAAGCCATGCCCTTTTTCAGGCCATTCAACCAAGCAAATCGCATCGTCTGTGAAATAGTCTCGAATCCCCATAAACTCAAGCTCTTCAGGATCCGCAAGACGATAAAGGTCGAAGTGATATACTTGCCACTGATCCAACTGGTACGGTTCGACTAGAGTATAAGTTGGACTTTTCACGTTACCTTGATGACCAAGAGCACGGACAAAACCACGACTAAAGGTTGTTTTACCTGCACCCAAATCACCATGCAGATAAATTGTGGTTTGCTGGGAACAAAGCTGAGCCAAAGCGGTGCCTAGTGCAACCGTTTCATGCTCATCTTTTAAATTGAATTGTTTCGTGCTCATTGATGCTTCTCTAACTAATGATCGTTGACTATATAAAAATCAAAAGAACAGGAATAGTAAACCGTGTTGGTTTTGAGAGACAAGCTTTCAAATGTCATATGTGCGAAAAAAGTATCCAATAAACGGTATCTTAATCATCTTAGTATCGACCTAGATTTAGAATATATGCAAATGACTTCAATAAGCAGTATTCACAACATCAAAAACGTACCTAACTGGGTAGCACCAAAGCCAGAGATCCGTTAAGATCCGCCCCCCTTTATTCCGGTGGTTAACATGAACTACGAACAACTCGCACAACAAATCAAAGTTTGGGGAAAAGAACTCGGCTTCCAAAAAGTTGGGATCTGCGACGTTGATCTGAGTGAACATGAAGCAGCACTACAAAAATGGCTTGATGCAGGCTATCACGGCTCAATGGATTGGATGGCTCGTCACGGTATGATGCGTGCTAGACCCCATGAGCTACTCCCGGGAACCGTTCGTGTTATCAGCGTCCGGATGGACTATCTGCCACCAGAGGCTCAATTCGCTTCGAACCTCGCGAATAAAAGTCATGCCTATATTAGCCGCTACGCACTAGGGCGCGATTATCACAAGCTCGTCAGAAAGCAGCTAAATAAGCTCGGCAAACTTATTGAACAAGAGGTTGGTCAATATGGTTACCGACCTTTCGTTGATTCCGCACCAATATTAGAGCGACCTCTCGCCCAAAAAGCGGGCTTAGGTTGGACCGGGAAACATTCCCTGATTTTAGATCAAGACTGTGGATCGTGGTTCTTTTTAGGTGAACTACTTATCGACTTACCACTACCCGTAGATGAGCCAAGCGTTGATCAGTGCGGTAAATGCAAAGCATGCATTACATCATGCCCAACACAAGCCATCGTTGAAGACAAAGTTGTCGATGCCAGGCGTTGTATCTCTTATCTCACCATCGAGTTCGATGGCGTGATTCCTGAAGAGTTTCGAAAGCCAATGGGTAACCGCATTTATGGTTGTGACGACTGTCAATTGGTTTGCCCATGGAACCGCTACGCCGACATAACGGAGCAAGATGATTTCCACCGTCGTGACAGTTTCAAAAACCCTGACCTCGTCGACATGTTTAACTGGGATGAAGCGACTTTTCTAAAAAATATGGAAGGCTCCGCTATCCGTCGTATTGGTCATATACAGTGGCTACGTAACATCGCTGTCGCACTTGGTAATGCAGAATATAGTCAGCGAATCATAGATGCGCTGGAAAGTCGGCAAGGTGAAAATAAATTACTTGATGAGCACATAAAATGGGCTTTGACAGAGCAACTGAATCAACTCCCCACTGAGAGTAATTCATCTATAGAGACGAAAAAGCAACGCTTAATAAGGATAGTCGAGAAGGGACTGCCGAGAGACGCATAGAGCGTAGTCTATATGCAAGAGATTGAAAGTACTTTTGCATGTTCAATTCATGACCTTGTTCTCAATTTTGTAATGTGGAAAAAAATTTGAGATTCAAGAAAAACAAGCTAGCAGAAAAAAGTTAAACACAGCTCGGAGAAATGACTAGGATCAAAAAAATACCAGTTAATGATCGTATTTTAACGTACTCGATCCGACAAAAAACTTATTTTTTCTTTATATAACAAAGATTTAATTGGTATTTCTTTGTTGTTTCAACTTCATTTTAGAGAAAAGATCTTTCTTCCCCATCATAAAAAGTCAAGCTAAAAACACTTTATCAACCAACTTATCCACAGAACGACGTATGTGGATAACTCTGTTAATTAAAGTAGATAAAACACGCGAAGCCTCATCATACTTGTACGTCAGCCGATTCATATCGTGTTTTAAACACAAACGAAATCGTCCGACATCATATGATGCGGATAAAAGTTTAGCTTTTGGGGATTCATGCTTCGCAGCATTATGAAAAGAGCGATGTGATTGGTTGCGAGAAGCAGGCGTTGAATCAAGCGGCGCATCCGTAGACGACTTAACAATTGTATACTAAATAAGTACTCAATCTATCGTCTTGTATTTGGTTGCGGGGGCCGGATTTGAACCGACGACCTTCGGGTTATGAGCCCGACGAGCTACCAAGCTGCTCCACCCCGC
>NZ_JAWOTE010000030.1:0-48777 GCF_033338695.1 Vibrio sp. Vb1166
CTATGCGTTGGTTTTAGTGTTTAAGGTGGTATGCAGTGGCTTCGGTATTGCGTTGCTCACACCTTAACAGGGCGTTAGCTGTTTGTGCAATGTGGTATTGGAGAGTGAAACTAAATGGAAGCAAGATTTAATAAGTTATTAGCGTTCAGTATTGTTTTAGTCCATTTTTTTGCTTTCTCTGGGCTACTATATAAATCTCAAATTTATGGGCATATAGCGGTCTCACCCGGAGAACCTTATGGGTTCGGTGACGTTATAGATTTATTGTTTGCTTGTTTAGTTGTCTTGATGTGGTGTTTTGCGATGGTATCCTCAATTGTGGTGACTTTACTTAATATTAAAAGTAACTGGCTAGCTTCTCTGAAGGCACTTTTATACGGCACGGTTGGTCTTGTTGGTTATTTTTACGTTAATAGTCCAGTCTCCTAATACGAAACAGCTAACAAACTGTTTAAGAGGGATTCGCAACGCGTGGCATTTTTACTATGCGTTGGTTTAAGTGTTTAAGGTTGTATGCGGCGGCTTATGTATTGCGTTGCTCACCCCTTAACAGGGCGTTAAGTTTCAATAGGTAGTTCAAATGAACAAAAATACATTCTACAAATACAAATCATTAAGTAATTTTGAGTTCGTATTGGACATATTGCTTCGAGAAAGATTGTATGCAAGTAAGTATAGTGAGCTAAATGACCCTATGGAGGGAGTCATTAAGGTTGATGGTACAATCCCCGATGACCTAGAAGAAACGTGGAAGAACATACTCGAAGATCTGCGAGTATGTTGTTTTACTCCAGACGACTCAAACACATTAATGTGGGCACATTATGCAGATGGGGGACGTGGTTGTGCCATTGAGTTTGAACTGCTACCAAGTTCGGAAGTTGTTAAAGTTTCCTATCGCAACAAGCCAAAAGTTTCTAAAAATCAATTAACAACAGATAAAGCGATAGAAATTCTAAAGTATAAGGATTCGAGCTGGAAATATGAGAAGGAGTTCCGTTGTATCACATCGGACACATATGTACCGATTGCAGTGAAAAAATTGATACTCGGACCTAAAGTACAAGCCTCAACAGTAGAGCTATTACAAGGGATTCTTCGTTGCTGTAAGCCTGATTTACAAGTTGTTCAGCTCAAAGGTAAGGGGGACAGCGTTGTTGAACGTGTGCAAATGATCATAGGAAATAAAAGAGTCTATTACCGTGAGAGTGAAGAAGAATGCTCAAAATGCTTGGAGTTAGGGCACTATAGGGAACAGTTTGTTCATCGGTAAAAGAAACTTAACAAACAATTTAAGAGTGATTCAGCACGCTTGGCATTTTTGGTTTGGGTTAAGTTCAGTGTTTATGGTGGTCAAATTGGGTGTAGTGGTTGCGTGCTTCACACCTTAATTGGGCGTTATGTTCTAGAGGGATTATGGGACTAAAAAGGATTAATCACTACGTTGAAGTTCTACCCAAGATGTTTGTTGGTTGGCGGATGGGTGAAGACCTCGAAATGTTATCTGAGCTGCCTAATGGTGTCTTGTGTATTAACTTGCTCGATGGAACAGTTTCACATTCGATTGCTGGCGAGCTAGAACTGTATATTTCCAATGAGCTATCAGCTTGGTTTAGAAGTGAAGCGATAAAGGAAAATATCGATTTATCAACATTATTGAAAGCTTCTTTAACAGTTGAAGTAGATACGGATAAAGTAAAAACTATTAAAAAACGTGTAGTGTTGTTTAATTTTGACTGTATAGCTCATATAGCAACAGTGAATAAGGTCTATGAAAGTAGGCTCACGGACGTAACTAGATGGCACACGAGGCTACGAACATAACAAACTGTTTAAGAGTGATTCGCAACGCGTGGCATTTTTACTATGCGTTGCGTTTAGTGTTTAAGGTGGTATGCGGAGGCATCGGTATTGCGTTGCTCACACCTTAACAGGGCGTTAACTAACTCCTTCGATCCAGTTTATAAATTAAAGAGAAATGTTTATATGACATCAAAAGAACACTTTAAACCAATGCCATGCCATGCAGACCACCTAAAAAGGCTTTCGAATCCATACGGGATGAAATGTAAACTACTGCTAGATGACTTTGAGCTTTACTCTAAAATCGGGAAAGTCGATTTATATCGCGTGAGTCTTGCAGGCCTTTATCTAACCAGTAGTTTATACCACAAGGCTGGAGACATAGAATCCAGTCTTAGAGCAATGGATATGCATCAGTACTTTGATATTAAATTAGTGCAGTCACAGCTATTGAGTAATGGTGAGACGATTTCGGTGGTGCTCCCCAAAGCGGAGGTGACTCTAGTAGCAAAGAAAGAGGAATACAATGCTCTCGATGGCGCGCGATATTTGACCTATTTAAGTTGGCTATCTTTATTCTGTGAGCAAGTGAGTGACATCGAGTACCTTGCCAACTTAGCCGACCACCCAAACACTGAGTGGTATAATGTTCGGTCTCGTACCTTCTTTGAGCTCCAAATGGTCATGCTCGGAATAAAATCTGGCGACGTTAAGTCGTTAATTCAGAAGTTTATTGATGTGAGTACGCCTGAGTATCTTGAGGGTTTAGCCTTTGAACACGCTAACCTTGTCGATTTGCCAACGATTAATGTGATGACAAAAGTTCTAAACAAATCAGGTTGTGGTGAAGCGGAATATCAACAAGCGATGTATGAAGCGGTCAAAGGGCACCACAAGTATTGGAGTCAAAAAAAGTTAAAGGAAGAGCGTGTAGGCTATTTTGCTATGCCGTTACTGGCACTGGCAAAGCTTACTTACCAGAAATACGGTTTTCGCTTAGGGTTTGAAACGGATTATGTTCCAGAAGTGTTCTACACCCGTAATATGCCCGAGCCGAGCTATAGCTTTTTAGATATTTACAAATCGTAGTTAGTTAACAAACTGTTTAAGAGTGATTCGCAACGCGTGGCATTTTTACTATGCGTTGCGTTTGGTGTTTAAGGTGGTTTGCGGCAGCTCTTGTATTGCGTTGCTCACACCTTAACAGGGCGTTAGTACTGAATTGGTATCAAAGGTTAGAAGTTTCTGTGTTTATTGGTTTCTTTTCCTAACTTTACACCTGTTCAAATGTGCTTTTCACGTTCGCTCCGGTGGCACTAGATGCGAAGTTTTTGCTTTGATTTCATCGTTTACGGTTTCTAACTTTTGGGCTATTTCTTTGGCGCGGCTTCTTTGATGCTGTTGGTTTCAGCATCAAAAATGTAGCTTCATTGTCGCTGCGGTTGAGTTTGGTGAGCGTATCCTTTGCTAATGTGAAAGCGGTGAAAAAGAGCAGTTTGGCATGTTTTTCTTTTAGCCAACTTACGTCTTGAAGCTAGTTTTCAATTTGGCCGTTGTCCGTTTGGTTTCAGTGTTTTAATCCATAAATTTCGTGCTATATTTCAACATCTTGGGGTATGCCCAAGGCTTCAAGGGCAGCGTACTAACAAACAATTCAAGAGGGATTCATAACGCGTGGCATTTTTACTATGCGTTAATTTTAGTGATTAAGGTGGTTTGCGGCGGCATTGGTGTTGCGTTACTCACCCCTTAATTGGGCGTTAGCACTGGGTTGGCATCAAAGGTTAAAAGTTTCTGTGTTTATTGGTTTCTTTTCCTAGCTTTACACCTGATCAAATGTGCCTTTCATGTTCGCTCCGGTGGCACTATATGAGTTGTTTTCGCTTTGATTTCACCGTTTACGGGTTCTAACTTTTGGGTGCTTTCTCTGGCGTGGTTTCTTTAACGTTGAGATATTTTCGTCAAAGCTGGGTTTCTTTGAAGCTGCTGTTAAAGTCCTAAGCCTGTATCCTTTTCTAATTTGAAAGCGGTGAAATAGGGCACTTTAGCATATTTTTCTTCTATCTAATTTACGTCTTGAGGTTAGTTTTCAGTTTGGCAGCAGTCCGTTTGGCTTTAGCGTTTTAAGCCATGAGTTTCGTGCTATATTTCAACATCTTGGCATGTGCCAAAGGCTTTAAGGGCAGCGTGCTAACAAACAATTCAAGAGGGATTCGTAACGCGTGGCATTTTTACTATGCGTTAATTTTAGTGATTAAGGAGGTTTGCAGCGGCATCGGTGTTGCGTTACTCACCCCTTAATTGGGCGTTATGTGCTTTAGGAGAAAACGATGAATAAGTGTCTAATCATCATATTAGCTAGTCTTTCATTTGGTGCTCTTGCTGAAGAAGAGTCCATTGACTGTAATAATGCGATGACCACAATCGAGATAAACCAATGTACTGCTATTGAACTAGAGTCAGCACAAGTTAAATTAGACAAATATCTAAACACTAGCTTTGAGCACAACTCTCATGACCCAGAACTGATCGCAGCAATTAAGCTTGCTCAACAGGATTGGCAAGCATATATGTCCTCTCACTGTGATTCGGTTTATACGCAATGGCGTGATGGAACTATTCGTGGAGTTATGGCGATATCGTGCAAAACTAAGTTAACTAAGCAAAGAACGCACGATTTATGGGAAAACTTTTTAACTTATATGGACAGTACACCACCAGTTTTACCGGAGCCAAGTGTAGAGTAGGTTTCAACCACGCACATAATAAACTGTTCAAGAGTGATTCGCAACGCGTGGCATTTTTGCTATGCGTTGAATTTAGTGATTAAGGTGGTATGCGGGGGCTTCGGTATTGCGTGCTTCACACCTTAATTGGGCGTTATGTGCCCGAGTACCCCACGTTTAGTAGACACTTTACTAAGTTAGATCTAGGGTCTAATTGAGAGGTGATTTATGGCTAAACATCGTAATCCAGCGTACACCGAAGAGTTCCGTAAAGAAGCAGTTCGCTTGGCCAGTCTTCCTGGCCGAACAGCCGTCTCCGTTGCTAAGGAGCTGGGCATCAGTGCCCAGCAGATCCGGAACTGGAAGCGCCAGTTCACACGCCTATCTGATAAACAGTTTAACACTTTAGACGGTGTCGATTATTCGAAGAAAGAGTCTGAAGAGCTTCGAGCGCTAAGGCGCGAGAACAAGCGGCTCAAAGATGAAATGGAATTCCTAAAAAAGGTCTCGGCGTACTTCGCGAAGCAGCAAGAGTGAAGTACGAGTTCATTGAAAGCTATACAGGCGAGTACTCGATTAGCTTAATGTGCCGTACGTTAGAAGTGAGTCGAGGTGGTTACTACAAGTGGCGTCATCATGCGCCGAGTGAGCGTTCAAAGCGGCGAGAGCGCTTTGAACAGCTCGTCATGTGTACCTTTGCCCAATATCGGGCACGTTACGGCTCTGTGCGAATTGCAGAAGAGCTAAACGAAGCAGGCTATGCCTGCTGTGTGAATTATGTGGCTGATATCATGAAGGAAAAAGGTATTAGGGCGCGTAATGGTAAAGGGTTCAAATACAGCAAGGATGTGGCTGCTATGACGAATGTTGCCGACAATTTACTGCGTAGAGACTTTGAGTCTGAGACGCCAAATCAGAAATGGGTTACGGACATTACGTATATCTGGGTGAAGAGCCGTTGGCTCTTCTTAGCGACAGTGATGGACTTGCATTCAAGACGCATTGTGGGTTGGTCGCTTGGGACAACGATGACCGTCGAGCTAATCACTAACGCTCTAAAAATGGCGTTTGAGTCACGTAAGCCGCCTAAGGGCGTCATTATCCACTCAGACCGTGGTGTACAATACAGAGCCTACAAATATCAAGACTTCATGCGTAAGCATGGAGGTGTACCGAGCATGAGTCGGCAGGGTAACTGCTGGGATAATGCGGTGATGGAGTCGTTCTACAGTCGACTGAAAGTCGAACTGATATACGCAGAAGACTATCAAACTGTCGAAGAAGCCCGAATGGGCATCTTCGAATACATCGAGGTATTTTACAATCGCAGAAGAAGACACTCAGCGTTGGGGCAGGTCAGCCCAGTTGAGTACGAAAGTATGTAGTTATGTACTGTCTACTTTTTGTGGGGTACACCAACCGCAATCAATCATCTAACCTTTTCATGGCTTTACGGTAAACATCGCTACGTTCGCGTTTTCCAACTGCTAAGACGGTTACAATGATGACATCGTCTTCAACTTTGTAGACGAGACGGTAGCCCGATTGACGCAACTTAATTTTATACATGTTGTCAGCTCCAGAAAGCTTTGAAGCCGGAACATGTGGGTTATCTAAGCGCTCGATTAGCTTTTTCTTAAATTGTTGTTGCAGAGTAGAGCCAAGCTTTTTCCACTCTTTGAGTGCACTCTTTTTAAAGTCGAGTTTATAGGTCATCAATATTTACCGAAATGCTCTCTTCAGATTCACGCTCTTTAGCGATAGCTAGTAGTTCCAGATCTTCGAGTCTGTCCATCATCATTTCGTACGCTTCGGCAGGCACGCAATAAAATGCTGGTTCATTTCGGTTTAATACAGCAACAGGTTCGCCGTAAGCACTAGTTGCAACTTTCATAGGGTTAGCTTTCAACTCAGTAATGCTTGCAGCAACATCGGCTAAAATTCTAGTGGTCATATAATCGGTCTCTTAAGTGGTTTTTATGTTGGTCATTTTAGCCTCAACCAAGCGGTATAACAAGTTGCTTAAGAGTGATTCGCAACCCGTGGCATTTTTACTATGTGTCGGTTTATGTGTTTAAGGTATTATGCGGAGGCTAAGGTATTGCGTTGCTCACACCTTAGCAAGGCGTTATGTTTCACATTGATTTATAAGCAATAAATAGTTTTTGGTTTACTTCTTTGGTTACTCTAATAAGTTGTCTTCATGGTTTCAGAAATTCAATATCGGTGGCCTAAATTCTTGGATTTCTCAACCGATTTTGAGCTTCAAACCTCAGGGTTGCTTCCATTGAAATTATGGATTTATTCTGAAAATTTATCTTGCTTAAAGTCGCTTTGGTTTTGGTGATAGGTCTCAATTATTATGCGCTTTGCATTTGTTGCACTTGTCATAATGGTTGGTTGACTCGTGTGATGTGAGTTGAACAATTTCTTGAGCACAGCAGTTCTTTGTCAAGAAAGTGAGTCGTTTGTGGTAAAACATAACAAACAATTCAAGAGCGATTCGCAACGCATAGCATTTTTAGTTTGAATCGGCTTTTGTGTTTACAGCGCAATGGTTTAAGTTCTTTGGTGGCGTCGCTCACGCCTTAATTGGGCGTTAGCCGTCATGGAGCTTGCTATACTCAAAGTGATAGAATAGTATCACTTTAGTATTCCTTTGGAGCAGCTCTCATGAAAGTAGAACTAGTTACATCACTCAAACGTCAAGCAACTAAGATCCTCGCCGATCTCCACGACACCAAAGAACCAGTGTTAATTACTGAGCATGGTAAGCCATCTGCGTATCTAGTTGATGTTGATGACTACGAATTTATGCAAAATCGTTTAGCTATCCTTGAGGGTATTGCACGAGGTGAGCGTGCACTAGCTGACGGCAAAGTGGTAAGTCATGATGAAGCCAAGGACAAAATGTCAAAATGGCTGAAGTAATCTGGACTGAACCTGCGTTATCTGATCTCAATGATATCGCTGAATACATCGCACTTGAAAATATCGTAGCTGCAAAGCAGTTAGTACAAACGATCTTCTCCAAAGTCGAACGCCTACAAACTTTCCCAGAGTCAGGTCGTATTCCACTCGAGCTAGAACATTTAAGTTATCGTGAAGTTGTCGCTAATCCATGTCGTGTTTTCTATAAACAAGACGGTGACAAGGTGTTTATTCTGTTTGTTATGCGTGCAGAGAGAGATTTGCGTAAGTTCCTGTTGAGTAAGCAGTAACCTTTGGGAATGAGCGGCTAACAAACTGTTTAAGAGTGATTCGCAACGCGTGGCACTTTTACTATGCGTTGCGTATGGTGGTTAAGGTGATATGCGGCGGCATCGGTATTGCGTTGCTCACACCTTAACAGGGCGTTAGTTGCCAACGAGAAAAACGCAGCTAAAGCAGAATGTTTAGGGTTAATGTTCGTGTGTTTTTGGCTCGGTTTTCGTATTTCAATTTCTAGTTATTTGGGTTTGTAAAATCGTGCGTTGGTTTCTTTTGTTGTTGTATTCTCTATTTCAGAAATCGATTTATATGTTGAAAGTTAGCTCTGTAACATTGTTTGCCCAAAGGCGCTTTTTGGTGTTGTTAGCTCGTTTTCTACGGCGTTGTATGTTCCAAGTGGTTTCAGTGACAGACGCTTGGAAACTGCGCCTGATTTGAGTTTTCCGAAATACGCAAAGACAGTGTTGGCAAAGCGGCAACTAACTATCAAATCAAAGCTTTAGGTTTGGCAACTAACAAAGCATTCAAGAGGGATTCACAACGCTTGGCAGTTTTGGTTTGAATTGGCTTTAGTGTTTACGGCACAATGCCTTAGGCCGGGTGGTTTGCGTTGTTCACCCCTTAATGCGGCGTTAGTTGGTTCAAAGGATTGCAAGCTATGTATAAACAAACAGAGGTTAATAAAGTATTACTAAACCTCCTTTTTATCCTAAGCGCGATCATAATATTTACGTCTAGCCACATAAGCAGCGCAGTGATTGCATTATTAATCAATTTGGTTATAGCTGTATTGTTTTACTCTATGACAGTCGGAGTCAGTGGAAATAAAATTTACTGGTATTTTGGTTTCGGCTTTCTTCGCAAAGAAGTGGAACTGTCTGACATTGTACAGACTTCACTTTATGAGACTAAGTTGTATCAAGGTATAGGGATCCGTATGTTAAAAGATGGCTGGCTGTACAATGCTTCTGTGGGTAAAGCTCTTAAGTTAACACTGACTAGTGGTAAAAATGTTTATCTTGGGTGCAAAGACTGGAAAGGTCTTCAGAACGCGTTAAACTCCACCAACTAACAAAGCATTCAAGAGGGATTCACAACGCTTGGCAGTTTTGGTTTTAATCGGCTTTAGTGTTTACAGCACAATGGTTTAGTTTGGGTGGAATGCGTTGTTCACCCCTTAATGCGGCGTTATAGCTCAGGAGATAATCGTGGAATCAGAGGTACAGTCAACGGTGTTAAATTACACTCCTTTAATTACAGCTAGTTTGGGGGGGTCTTGGTACTCTACTAGGCGTGATAGTTACAAGTTTTGTTAATCACCAAAGATCAAAGCTTGAGCACAAAAATACACTAGAGCTGAAAAAAATCGAATTTAAGCGAACAAAATTAGAAGAGCTACATCTACTTTTTCAAAAGTGGGAAATTGATTTGCAGGGTATGTGCTTGGTTTTTATTCCCGTTTATAAAGGCGCAAACACTGCGGAAAATGCAATGAAGTTATCTACTGAAAATCGACTTCAGGAAAAAGGTGACTTTCAGAAGCTACAAACCATTTTGCAGCTACACTTCCCTGAGTTGTTTGATGACTTCGGAAACTTGATCAAATTGCGCGATGATGTACTAGATTATTGTCGTGAAAACAGGAGTTTTAAGCGCCAAAAACTTGATGAATTAATAAAGACTCAAGAAGCTTTCGACAATAAAGCAAAGGAACTTAAAGTTATGATGGCGCAACAGGCTAGTGAGCTATAACAAACTGTTCAAGAGGGATTCGCAACGCGTGGCATTTTTACTATGCGTTGGTTTTAGTGATTAAGGTGGTATGCGGCGGCTTTGGTATTGCGTTGCTCACCCCTTAACAGGGCGTTAGTACGGGGTTGGCATCAAAAGTTAAAATTTTCAGAGTTTACCGGTTTCTCTGCTTTGCTTTACACCTGAAACATTGTGCCTTTCACGATCTTTCCGGTGGCACTATATGCGGAGTGTTCGCTGTGAATTTACCGTTTACGGTTTCTAACTTTTTGGCTATTTCTTTGGTGTGATTTCTTTGATGCTGGAACATTTTTGTCAAACACTGAGTTTCTTTGGCGCTGCCGTTCAGTTTCGAAGTCCGTATCCTTTGCTAATTTGAAAACGGTGAAAATAGGTCAGTTAAGCAAGTTTTTCTTCTCGCCAGCTTGGGTTTTGAAATTGAGTTCAAGTTTGGTAGTTGTCTGTTTGGCTTCAGCGTTTTAAGCCATAATTTTCGTGCTATATTTCAATATCTTGGTGTGTGCCAAAGGCTTTAAGGGCAGCGTACTAACAAACAATTCAAGAGGGATTCGTAACGCGTGGCATTTTTACTATGCGTTAATTTTAGTGGTTAAGGTGGTTTTCGGTAGCATTGGTGTTGCGTTACTCACCCCTTAATTGGGCGTTATAAGCAAAGTCAGATTCAAAGGGTATCAAATGGAAATTGAGTATAAAGTTAACTGTCCAATTACAGCGGTACAGTTTATTGAATTGTTAGAAAAAACATCACTTGGTGTACGTAGACCGCTTGATGACAACCTTACAATTCAAGGTATGTTGGAAAATGCTAATCTAGTTGTTACTGCATGGTTTAACAACCAGCTCATCGGGATTGCACGTTCGGTGACTGACTTTCATTATTGTTGCTACCTTTCTGATCTAGCCGTCGATGAAAGTGTTCAATCTAGTGGTATCGGAAAAAATTTAATATTGATTACTAAAAAGCAACTAACTCCAAGCTGTAAGGTTATTTTATTATCGGCACCGCAAGCTGAAGGTTATTATCCAAAAATAGGTTTTGAACATCATCATAGTGCTTGGGTGTTATCGGAGGTTGAGCAATTAAAGAGCAGCTAGACATCGGTGCTATTTTGCTTATAACAAAGCGTTTAAGGCAGATTCGCAACGCGTGGCATTCTCAGTTCAAGTTGAGTTTTGTGTTTACGGTGTAGTTGTTTAGGTAAGGTGTAGGCGTCGCTCACTACTTAACGCGGCGTTAGCACAGGGTTGGCATCAAAGGCTAAAAGTTTCTGTTTTTATTGGTTTCTTTTCCTCGCTTTACACCTGATCAAATGTGCCTTTCAGGTTCGCTCCGGTGGCACTAGATGTGAAGTTTTCGCTTTGAGTTTATCGTTTACGGTTTCTAACTTTTGGGCTATTTCTCTGGCGTGGTTTTTTTGGTACTGAGAAATTTTCGGCAAAACAAGTGTTTCTTTGTCGCTGTTGTTCAAGTTCGAAGCCCGTATTCTTTGCTAATTTGAAAGCGGTGAAAAAGGGCAGTTAAGCATGTTTTTCTTCTAGCCAACTTACGTCTTGATGTTTGTTTTTAGTTTGGCACCTGTCCGTTTGGTTTTGGTGTTTTAAGCCATAAATTTCGTGCTATATTTCAATGTCTTGGCGTATATCAAAGGCTTTAATGGCAGCGTGCTAACAAACAGTTCAAGAGGGATTCAGCACGCGTGGCATTTTTAGTATGCGGTGGTTTTGGTGTTGAAGTGCAATGCGGCAGCTTAGGTATTGCGTGCTTCACCCCTTAACTGGGCGTTAGTTTGCAAGAGGAAAAACGCAGCTATATCGCAAGTTCTAGTGGTAAAAGTTCAAAGTTGAAATTGTCGTATTGGTGTTCAATTTCAGTGTTAATTAGCGTGGTAAAAGTCCAAAATTGGCATCGTTTCACGGTTGATTTGTTCTTTGGTGCGGCGACTTTTTGGTTAACTAAGTTGAACTTTTTTGCTGAAACTCTGCTCGTTGAGTTTGTTGCTACAAAAGCCGATTTACTCGCTGCGAGGACGTTTTCTCTGGTGTGGTAAGTTCACGTGGTTTCAGTGGCTTTGTTGAAAGTCCGCATTGTGAGATTGCCTTTCCAAAAGCAGTTTCTGGTGTAGTGAGTTCGTTTTCTGCGGCGTTGCTTGTTCCAAGTGGTTTCATTGACTAGCCGCTTTGAGACTACGCCTGACTTAAGTGCATCAAAGCACATAAATTTTGTTGTTCGCAAAGTTTAAAACAACGTAAAATCAACCTTTTGGGTCTGCAAACTAACAAACTGCTCAAGAGGGATTCACAACGCGTGGCATTTTTACTATGCGTTGATTTTAGTGATTAAGGTGGTTTGTAGCGGCTTCGGTATTGCGTTGTTCACCCCTTAGCAGGGCGTTATGCGTTTTATCGACTAGAGGATTATCGTGTTTGAGAAATTAATTGTTGTCATTTTAGGCGGTTTGGTCGGTTTTCTTTTAACTATCCTCAAAGAGTCTGTTGCTGCGAAAAAGTCAAAAGCAGCAGAAACGTACTACCTTGCAATTATTGTCACGAGTAGTATCGAGCAGTTTATAGTCGGTTGTCGTGAAGTCGTCACTGATGATGGCACCGAAGATCAGAATGGATACACTTACTATCACTCGAAAACCCCAAGCTTTATTCCGTTAGAACTTGAGGTTGATTGGAAAATACTTCCCCAGGATTTACTCTACGATTTGTTAAACCTACCTCAATTGGTTCACGAAGCTAATTCATATATCTCAGCTGTAAGTGATTATGCTGCTACACCTCCTGATTTTGCGGAATTTTATGAGGCGAGAGCAACGAAATATGCTGCTTTAGGTTTATTAGCCATTCAAATGTCTGAGAAACTTAGAGAATTAGGTGGTTTGCCAAAGCGTAAAGTAGAAGAGTGGGGTGATCGGCAAACATTCTTGTTGGTTCTTCATGAGAACGAAGAAAGAGAAATAATGCGAAAAGAGTTTCAGCAGAAAATGCTAGATTCTTTGAAGGCTCAGGCACACGCATAACAAACAATTTAAGAGTGATTCCCCACGCTTGGCATTTTGAGTTTGGGTTAAGTTTAGTGTTTACGGCGTCTAATTTTAGTATCGTGGTCGCGTGGGTCACACCTTAATTGGGCGTTAGCCGTCAAAACGGAGAAAACATGGAAGTACAATTTTTAGAGAAAAATTCTGATTACGAGTCAGTCCTAGAAGTGTTGTTACAACTTCGCCCAAATTACAACTTAGATACTTTGTCTGGTCAGATCGAGAAGCAGCAATCAAATGGTTACCAAGTCGTCTATGTCAAATCGCCAGAAGGCGTATTAGCAGCAGGCTTTAGCGTAGGTGAAAAGCTTGCTTGGGGTAAGCATATTTACATTGAAGACTTGGTAACTAATGTGCAATTTCGTTCGAGTGGAGTAGGTAAATTTATTATCGATTGGTTTAAAACATATGCTTTAGAAAGCGGTTGTGAACAAATACATTTGGATTCTGGTGTTCAGCGTTTTCCAGCACATAAGTTCTATTTACGCGAAGGTTTCAATATCGCTAGTCACCACTTTTCTATAGTCGGCGTCCAAAACGGCTAACAAAGCGTTTAAGACGGATTCACAACGCTTGGCATTTTTGGTTTGTATCAGCTTAAGTGGTTACGGCACAATGGTTTAGGTTAGGTGGTCGCGTTGTTCACCACTTAACGTGGCGTTAGCCAACATTTGGAGTTTATTGCTTGAAAAAGATGATAGAAGAAGCTTTTGCTCAGTATGATGCAGGGAAAAGACCCCAAAATTACGGAAAACCGGGTCACTGGTATGTATTAAGTGATAGCAATGGTATATATCCAGCGAAGATAATTTGGGCTTTGGCAAACGGTATTTCGGATACAACAGAGTTTCATTCAAAATATGCACGAGAGCAGTTCTCTCGTCTTGGCTTTCGCTTGTTTGATAACAGAGATAGTGAGCAGAATGACTTTGACGAAAAAATTAAGAACTCACTTAGCACAAGCTCCGAAGCTAGGAGAAAACGCTTAGCTAAAGCTAATAAAAAACCTCAATTTGTATTGGAGTTGGTTACAAAATTCAAACGAAACCCTGATGTAGTAGCTGAAGTATTAGTAAGAGCAGGGGAATACTGTGAGGGTTGCAGTAAAAAAGCTCCATTCCAACGTAAAAAAGATAGGAGCCCATACCTTGAAGTGCACCATATTGTCCCTTTAGCGAAAGGAGGAGATGATACTGTAGAGAATGCTATTGCTCTGTGTCCCAATTGTCATAGAGAAGCCCATTTTGGCTAACAAACTGTTTAAGAGTGATTCGCAACGCGTGGCATTTTCACTATGCGTTGGTTTTAGTGTTTAAGGTGGTATGCGGCGGCTTTTGTATTGCGTTGCTCACACCTTAACAGGGCGTTAGGCGTCATTTATAGATGATAGGTTCAATGTGAAAGATATAAATACACAAATGATTTTGCAGTTAAAACGAAGAATTTTAGAAAATTTTACTGCTGAAAACTGGATCGAGTTAGGTTTGATAACTGACTGCACACACCTTATCGAACATCATTCAAGGTTATTGCGTAGTCTACATTTTGGTGATGAAGACTATAGCGGGTGTATTATTAGCGTTTTACGCTCTATGGTTGATCACAATGCAAATGCCCTAAAAGAAACCGAGGCTTACTTAAATGAATGGTATCCTGATCAAAGCGCTACATACATTTCTGCCAAACCGTCTGAGAGGAAAATTACGTTTTCACCAAATGTGTTTTCAATACCGGATAGTGACGTGGAAGATGATTTAGTAGCGGTTATGATGCCTTTTGCTGGTTTTAGTAGTGTTTATGACGCGATCAAAGGCGCAACAGAAGATGCAACGCTTAGATGTCTACGAGCTGACGATATATGGAAACACTCGTCCATAATCCAGGATATATTTAGTCTTATCTACCGTGCAAAAATTGTGGTGGTAGACTTTTCCAATAAAAACCCGAATGTTATGTATGAAACAGGTATTGCTCATACCCTCGGTAAAACAGTCGTCCCAATAGCACAAAATGTAAGCGACATTCCGTCCGATATGATTCATCACAGAGCTCTGATCTATTTAAACAACGGTGAGGGCCTTCAAACTTTGAGAGAGCAGCTAGCAGGTAAACTCAAGCTCCTGAGCGCCTAACAAACAATTTAAGAGTGATTCAGCACGCTTGGCAGTTTTGGTTTGGGTTTAGTTCAGTGTGTACGGTGGTCAAATGAAGTACCGTGGTCGCGTGCTTCACACCTTAATTGGGCGTTAGGAGGGATTATTTTGAAGCGATTTTTACTAGCAGCTTTATCCATAGTGTTTTTGACAAGTGATTCAAGTTCTTGCAAAAGCAGAAACGACCCTAGTAGTCCTATAAATATCGCAATTTATCAGATGATTGAGGGAAAAAGCAGCTCGTATGCTCAACGTTTGTTGAAGAAGGGAATGGACGTTAATACAGTCAATTCATGTGGAGCGTCACTATTACTCATGGCGTCATTTCTTGGTGACCATGAACTTGTAAAAACTTTACTATCAAGTGGTGCGCTCCCCAACATACAGAATTATGAAGGGAATAGCCCAGTTTTTGCATCTGCTAACTTCTCCAATAACAAAATATTAAAGCTACTTCTTGATAATGGAGGTGATCCCAATTTACTTCTTACTCAGGAGTATGTTTACAACTCACCATTAATGATTGCTGCAATCAATGAGAATATCGAAGGTGTTAGGTTATTATTAGAGGCGGGAGCCGATTGTAATTACCGCAATCAATTGGGAAATTCAGCAAGAAAAATTGGTGAGGCTTCATTGAATTTAGAGCTGAAAGCATTGCTTATGGCGTGCGACAATCCCACCTAACAAACTGTTCAAGAGGGATTCGCAACGCGTGGCATTTTCACTATGCGTTGGTTTTTGTATTTAAGGTGGTCTGCGGCGGCTTTGGTATTGCGTTGCTCACCCCTTAACAGGGCGTTAGTCGCCAGAAAAAGCTAGAAGTCAAAATCATGTTTCTAAGCTCAAAACTTGGCTACTGGTTGTTTGATTCATAGTTCCATCTTCGACGGTCAAAGCTCAGTTTCATCGGTTCTAAATCAATGCATTGCTATTTTCCAAGCGGTTGTTTCGTTCTTTGGTGGTGATAGAGCGGGGCAATCGAAAATCTGTTTTTGGTTGCAAATCTGCTCGGTGAGTTGGTTGGTTTAAAAGCTTATTTAATTGCTGAAAGGACGTTTTCTCTGGTGTTGTAAGTTCCACGTGGTTTCAGTGACTTTGTTGAAAGTCCGCACTGTGAGATTGGTTTTCCAAAAGCGCTTTTTTGGTGTTGTCAGTTCGTTTTCTGCGGCGTTGGCTGTTCCAAGTGGTTTCATTGAATAGCCGCTTTGAGACTACGCCTGACTTAAGTGCATCAAAACACATAAAGTTTGTTGTTCGCAAAGTTTAGTTCGGCTTAAAATTGTCGCTCGGTGCCTCGCGACTAACAAACTGCTCAAGAGGGATTCGCAACGCGTGGCATTTTCACCATGCGTTGAATTTAGTGATTAAGGTGGTAAGCGGCGGCTTCGGTATTGCGTTGCTCACCCCTTAGCAGGGCGTTATGCTCTAGGAGGGAATTTTGCTCAATTTACTGAAGAAAGTGGTGCTAATCAATCTTGTTGCAGCATTGATTGTTATTCTCTTAGCTCAGTTTGTCCCCTTCTTTGCTACTACTCAGCCAGTCGACTTTCTGTTCTTCGTTGTTATCGTGAACTGGGTTTTAGCAAAGCTTATGTGGGAAGGTGGCGTATATAGTAAAACAGCGCATATGGATGATTCTAGAACAGATAAAGTTTACAAAATGGTAGAAGGTCATGATTTCGAAGAAGACCAACGAGAGCAGCATAGAATGAACTTCCAGACAGGTTTGGTTTTCTTTATTGCAGGGCTTCCAGCGTTTATCACTTGCTTAATTCTCCAATTTCTTTGAGTACGAGCATAACAAATTGTTCAAGAGTGATTCGGCACGCGTGGCATTTTTACTATGCGTTGGTTTTAATGGTTAAGGTGGTATGCGGAGGCTTCGGTATTGCGTGCCTCACACCTTAACAAGGCGTTAGTCGCCAGAAAAAGCTAGCAATTAAAATCATGTTTCTGAGCTTAAAATTTAGCAGCAGTTTGTTTGGAACACAGATTCATCGTCGATCTTTAGAACTTAGTTTTAGCTGTTTTGAGTCCAAAATTTTGCAAGTGTCCTAGCGATTGTTTTGTTCTTTGGTGCTGACAGAGCAGGGCAATCGAGAGTTTGTTTTTGGTTGCAACTCCGCTCGGTGAGTTTGTTGGTACAAAAGCCGATTTACTCGCTGAAATGACGCTCTCTCTGGTGTGGTAAGTTCCACGTGGTTTCAGTGACTTTGTTGAAAGTCCGTACTGTGAGATTGGCTTTCCAAAAGCGCTTTTTGGTGTTGTCAGTCCGTTTTCTACGACGTTGTTTGTTCTAAGTGGTTTCATTGAGTAGCCGCTTTGAGACTACGCCTGACTTAAATGCATCAAAGCACATAAAGTTTGTTGTTGGCAAAGTTTAGTTCGGCTTAAAATTGTCGCTCGGTGCCTCGCGACTAACAAACTGCTCAAGAGGGATTCGCAACGCGTGGCATTTTTACTATGCGTTGAACTTAGTGATTAAGGTGGTTTGCGGCGGCTTTTGTATTGCGTTGCTCACCCCTTAGCAGGGCGTTATGTTCAAGGAACGTTAATAATGAAAAACGCAATTTTTATTGCATTAATATCAATGTTTATTGCTGGGTGTGTTGGTTTCAATGATTCGCCAGAGGCTAGACTAGTTCACAATGCATCCTTGATGAAAGTTCGAATACAAGATGAATTGAACCAGCAAGATGAGTATCTAGGGTACGATGTCCGTGTAAACTTCAAACTTAATGATAAAGCTGAGGTTACCGAATTCTCGGTGCTAAAAACTAGTGGGCTTCGCTCGTTTGATAACGCGGTCGAAAAAGCAGTAAAGAACAGCTCCCCATTCGAATTTTTATTAAGTCTAAGTCCGCAAGAGTTCGAGCAGTTTAAAGATATTAACCTTACCGTTGATTTAGAGTAGCCGTGAACATAACAAATTGTTCAAGTGTGATTCGGCACGCTTGGCATTTTTACTATGCGTTAGTTTAGTGGTTAAGATGGTATGCAGAGGCTTTTGTATTGCGTGCCTCACACCTTAACAAGGCGTTATGCGTATTAGGGAACATCGTAGAAGGAGATATCGTGTTTATTGAAAAGTATCAGTGGTTTTATGCCGCACTTTCAGGCTATTCAGCCACTTCGCTTTTAGTTCTTACAAACGTAAGTCCCGCAAACTTTGGCTTTTGGCTTATGTTGGCTACGATTGCGTTCGCAATATGTTTACCTGTATTCGCAACTTTTTCAATGACGTATTGGATATTTCTAAAGTACAGAGTTCCTCAGAAGAATGTAGCTTTGTTAATAAATAGCCCAAAGAGCCAGAAAGTAACAAGTTACAGTATGTATCTAATAGCATTTGCATCGCTATTTATAATAATACATCTAAGTTATATCGCCGGAGTTACCGCTGCCGTAGCCTTGTATTTTAGTAAAAATTTCAGTCTTACTGCTTATACAAAGTAGGTATAACAAATCCGTGGTTGGATGCTGTAGAAAGAAGTCCAGGTAATGCACCCGATTTAGAACCCAACTAAAATACGCATAACAAACGCTTTAAGACGGATTCGCAACGCTCGGCGGTTTTGGTTTGATTTGGCTTTTGTGTTTAAGGTGCAATAATCAAGTGTTGTGGTAGCGTTGCTCACCACTTAAGCGGGCGTTAGGGCACAGGGCGAAAATGGATAGAATCGTAGAATTAATCAAGCAAGATCCAGTTAGAGTTAAAGCCTTAGAGTGCGTATCTAAATTGGGCTTGCCTCAGTGTTACATTGCAGCTGGTTTCGTTCGTAATCTTGTTTGGGATGCACTGCATGGCTTTGATGTAGCAACACCATTGAACGATGCGGATGTTATTTACTTTGCTCCAGACGAGAACGACCCTAATGCATATTTACACCGCGAATCTCAGCTCAAGCAGCTAATGCCAGAAGTTAACTGGCAAGTTCGTAACCAAGCACTAATGCATACTCGGAATGGCGATTTACCCTACACATGCTCCCTTGATGCTATGAGCTATTGGCCAGAACAAGAGACAGCTGTTGCCATTCGACAAGTCGCACCTGATAGCTATGAATGTATTGCAGCTTTTGGGTACGAATCCTTATTTGGTTACTGTGTCACACATAACCCTAAAAGGTCACGAGAAACGTTTGAAAATCGTGTAAATTCAAAGGGCTGGCTAGTAAGGTGGCCATCTTTGAGAACAGTGCCCTAACAAAGCATTTAAGAGTGATTCGCAACGCTTGGCGTTTTCGCTTCGCTCAAGTATAGCCAAGCGCTGCTCACACCTTAATGCGGCGTTATATTTTTGAGGTGGTTCCATGAATAAACATATACTTAGAGATGTGGCAGTCTGGCTAGCTGCAGGTACAGGTGTTCTTTATATTCTCGGAAATACCTACTACATATCTTGGTTAAGGACACTTGGTCTTAGCTCATCTTTTTTGCCTAAAGACACCCCTCAGCTTTTACAGATCGGCTTCGCACCATTTTATACGTATGGTTTATGGGCTATTGCTTTTTTAATTCCAATTTTATGGTTGTTGAGATCTCTCACTAAGCAGTTATTTAGATTAATTGTTATAACTGTTCGGAAGTTAATGCCAGATTTTTACAATGAAGCCGCGAAAGCTTGGAACAACGAGGGAGCAACTTCTAAGCCTGTGACGCCTCAAAAAGTTAGTGAATTTTCAGAAACACTGGACTTTGTCATTAACAACTTAATGTTTTTATTCTTGTTGGCTCTAGTTTACGGATTTTTAGGATCATGGTTTGCATTTGATAAGCTGGAAGATATAAAAAAGAAATTGTGTATCAACTAGGTGATAGTGAATTGAGCATACTAACATGTTCGAGTATTACATCTTTGTGCGCGGTATATAACTATGATGACCACCAAACAGAGATCATCAAGATAGAAAGCCTCGCCAGTTCAGTTGTCGTGTCAAAGCCTGACGGGCTGTACGAACGACTATTTTTGAAGTCTGCGGATAAAAAAATATAACAAAGCATTTAAGAGTGATTCGCAACGCTTGGCAGTTTCGCTTCGCTCAAGTATAGCCAAGCGCCGCTCACACCTTAATGCGGCGTTAGCTTAATGGAGAAAGTTTTGACTAAAGTAGTTGTAGGGATCTTGTCCCTAATGGTAACTACAGCATATGTAATCGGTTTTTTATATGATGCTGCTTTTCTAGAAAAACTAGGATTTGCTCACTATGAAATGATTGGCGACTCTTTGGAATACCTGTCTATCGGTGGCATGTATCTGTTTTTCAATTTCTCTTCAGGTCTCGCATTTTTTATGCTTGTTGGTGCGTTAATTGGTTGTGGCTATATACCTCTGAAAAGGTTTATAACGGCTAAAGCTAATTGGGTTGGTTCCTATTTAGACTTGCAAAGTTTGCCTTACATTCTAATTGGCTTACTTCCTGTCTTATTTGTTGCTTTCGTACCTGTGGTAAATGATGCGAACGAACTATCAGATCAACATTTAAAATCTGAGGCAAATACGCAAGTCTGTAAACTATCTGATCAACAGTGTCTCAATGGTATTGTTGTAAAGTATAGGGATGGAAAGTTGGTTTTTTTATCTAAGGACAAGTCTACTTATAATCGAGTCATTGTAATACCTGAAAAAAACATCGCTATTGTTCAGCAATTAAGCTAACAAACTGTTCAAGAGGGATTCGCAACGCATGGCATTTTCACTATGCGTTGGTTTAAGTGATTAAGGTGGTATGCGGTGGCATCGGTATTGCGTTGCTCACCCCTTAACAGGGCGTTATGTGTTCCGTACGGAGAGAGGAAATAATGACAAAGAGAACACTGGTTTTACTCTATCCGGGGGCTATTTCCTATGAAGTAATGTAAGCGATAGAGTGTTTAGGAGCGTATGGGAGAGTTGATATCACCACCCCAGAGAACCACAATCATACCGATTCATCAGGTCTAAGAATTTGCCCCACTGTTAACTTTGAGGACATATGTATTACGGACTATCAAGCTCTTCTGATCCCTGGAGGAAATCCTGACTCAATAATGGAAAGCGACCCAATTGCTAGTTTCATCCAGAAAGCCTATGAATCATTACTAGTTATTGGTGGCATATGTGCGGGAGTATTAGTCTTAGCAAGAGTTGGCATCCTAAAGGGCGTTAAAATTACCCATAATTATACGGAAAAATATGCCCCAGAATCTTCGGTACTGCTCACTCGACCATATTGGGAGGGGGCTATCTATGAAGAGTCGTTGGTTCAAATCGACAAGCGTATAGTGACAGCGATGCCCAATGGGTACGTTGATTTTGGGTTAGCGGTGGCTGAAGCCCTAGAGTTGCTAGATCGTAAGCAAAAACAGTTTATTCTGAACTATCACAAGCAAGGTGCTCATTAAACACATAACAAATTGTTCAAGAGTGATTCGGCACGCGTGGCATTTTTACTATGCGTCAGGTTTAGTGGTTAAGGTGGTATGCGGAGGCTTCGGTATTGCGTGCCTCACACCTTAACAAGGCGTTAGGCTTCGTAATTGTACAAGCCCTTACTTGTGGTGTGGCATTCTAAAGGTTGTTGTAAATTTGGATAAAAATTATGTGTAATAAACTTCTAACGTCAGTGCTAGCGAGCTTCCTACTATCAGGATGTGTGTACTCTGTCCATACTTCCAAACTTGATACACCAATTAAGAAGCAAGTTTTAGAAGAGCAGGAGGCAACTAACTTTTACTCTGAAATGTCGATTGATAATGTAGAAAAAACGGCATCAATTGGCGATGAGTTGTTTAATGTAGCTCGTTATTACGAAACTGTTGATTTCTATGAAATCATTCCGTTTTCTAGCCCAACTAGTGTTCGTTTCCCTCAGAATCAAGAATGGACAGCAACTCACGAATACAATGACGGTATATCTGGTGATTTACTCGTGTATACAACCCCCGCATACCACCGCAGCCAAATCGGTGTAATTTTGGATGAACAGTATGTTGTTTCCACTTCAGAGCCGCTGGTTCAACTTAGTGGTGCAAAAGAAGGGCGTCGTTGGAAGCTGGCTGGAGAGGGTAAATTTTTCTCTTTAAGAGAAAAAAGCACCCGTGTTACAGACGACCCACGTTGGGGATTGAGATTTGGTGGTGTTCAATCAGGAATGTATGTTTTTGAAATTATTAATCGCTCTGAGTCAACAGTTACCGAAGTTTTACAAACTTTGAAAGTTACTGAACAAGATTTTATGTCGGGTTTTGTAGTAAGAAATGTATTTGTAAAAGGGACTCGTAGCTATAAGGCTGGTGTGATTGGGTTTAAAGCTAAAGACTTGAAAGCAACCAAAGCCTAACAAGGCGTTTAAGACGGATTCCCAACGCTTGGCGACTTGAGTTCAAATCAGTTTTAGTGTTTAAGGTGCAATGGTTTAAGTTAAGTGGTGGCGTTGCTCACCACTTAACGCGGCGTTATGTGCTTGGAGGAAAAATGCAATTTATCGAAGTTAAAAGTAGCCAAATTCCGCTAGATTTGCTGCTCGAAGCAGATCCTTCTAAGGCGAGTGTTTCATCATATTTATCAGAATCATGGTGCTTTGCTGCGCTAGATAATGAGCGTATTTTGGCGGCATGTATAGTGAAGCCTGAACCCCAAAACCTTGCTGAAATCTTCAATGTTTCGGTATATCCCGAGCTACAAAGTCAAGGAATTGGATCTCAATTACTCAAGTCAGTTCTGTCTCAGCTACCAAGTAAGGGAATCACTCGTGTTGAATTGGGTACAGGTACCTTTGGTTATCAACTGACTTATTATCAGCGCCTTGGTTTTCGTGTTGACTCGATCATCAAGGATCACTTCTTACTGAATTACCCAGAGCCAATCTATGAAAATGGTATTCAACACAAAGACATGCTGAGATTGTACGCACAGATTTAGCACGCACATAACAAGCAATTTAAGAGGGATTCACAACGCTTGGCACTTTAGCTTCTACTTCAGTTTTAGTGTTTATGGCACAATCCCTTAGGTTTGGGTGGAGGCGTTGTTCACCCCTTAATTGGGCGTTAGGCATCAAGGAGTCGTTGTGAAAGTTGGTGATATAAATATTGGTGAGTTAAAGCCAATCCCAGAACCGGAGTTATGTGACGAAAAGGAAGTTTTTGCCTTTTTTGGGTTAGCTTCGTTCAATGCACAGTGCGCTGAAAAAGCCCTAGTAAACTTCGCGATGGGTTATAAAGTCGTCGATAATTCAGCACTGAATCAAGAAGAGTGGTTAGAAATATACAATGGGTTAAATGCCCATACATTTGGTCGTCTATTGGGACAAGTTAAGAAGAACGTTGATCTACCTTATGAGTTAATAACACATCTTGAAGCTACTCTGAAAAAGCGTAACTGGCTAGCACACGATTTCTTTTACGATTATGCAATGCATATGTCAGATACTGATGGTCGCAAAGAAATGATCACTGAACTCCAGAACTTGATACACACTTTCCAAGTTGCTGATCATGCGGTAGAAAAACTGAGTTTGAAAGTGTGGGAAACAATGGGGATTACTGAAGATTGGCTACAAAATGAAGTTGCAACTCAACTTAAAGAGTACCATTCGGGAAAAGATGCCTAACAAACTGTTTAAGAGTGATTCGCAACGCGTGGCATTTTTACTATGCGTCAGGTTTAGTTGTTAAGGTGGTATGCGGTGGCTTCGGTATTGCGTTGCTCACCCCTTAGCAGGGCGTTAGTTGCACAGGGAGGTTTCGTGGAAGAATTAGCAGGCGGAAGAAAGTCCGCAATATATCGAGATGGTGAAGTTGTCTATCGACCTGTGCAACCGTGGAGTTCTACAATTCACCTTATTTTGAAGCATCTTGAGCGAGAAAATGTAGCTGAATGCCCCAAATTTCTTGGTGTTAGCCAAGATCAGGAAGTCCTAAGTTTTGTTGCTGGTAATACTTATAACTACCCACTAGTTGGTGCAATCGCAACTGATGATGCACTCATATCAGCAGCCAAATTATTGCGTAAGATACATGACTCAACTGCGCTGCTTTTAGAACAATTAGATGTTAATACACACAAGTGGATGCTAGAGCCAAGAGAGCCTTTTGAGGTAATCTGTCATGGTGACTTTACCCCGTACAATGTTTCCCTTTCCGAGAATACAGTTGTTGGTGTATTTGACTTCGATACTTCGCACCCAGCGCCAAGAATATGGGATTTAGCATATTCGGTTTATTGTTGGTCACCTTTCAAAACAGACAGAAATGATAAGTTAGGTACAATCTGTGAGCAGGTGGCTAGAGCTAAACTATTCTGTGATAGTTACGGTGCTACGGAGTCCGAAAGAAATCACCTAGCTGACGCAATGGTTCAGCGATTACAGGCTTTAGTTTCATTCATGCGTAGGGAAGCGAAAAATGGTGATGAATCCTTTGTTGAAAATATAGAGCAAGGTCATCTCCAAGCCTATCTAAATGACATAGAATATATCACTGAAAATAAACATAAAATTCAGTGCGCATTGTGCAACTAACAAAGCATTTAAGAGTGATTCTCAACGCTTGGCATTTTCCATTCTATCGTTGAGTTCAGTGTTTACGGTGGCCAGGTTTAGTTTCGTGGTTGCGTTGTTCACACCTTAATGCGGCGTTATGTGCTTGGAGGAAAAATGCAATATATCGAAGTCAAAAGTAGCCAGATTCCGCTAGATTTGCTGCTTGAAGCCGATCCTTCTGAAGCGAGTGTTTCTTCATATTTATCCGATTCATGGTGCTTCGCTGCACTAGATAATGGGCGTGTTTTAGCTGCTTGCATAGTGAAGCTACAAACCAATAGTCTTGCTGAGATATTCAATGTCTCTGTATATCCAAAGTTACAAGGTCAAGGTGTTGGTTCTGAATTGCTTAAGTCGGTTCTGTCTCAGTTATCAAGTAAGGGAATCTCACGTGTTGAACTGGGTACAGGCACCTTTGGCTATCAACTGACTTATTATCAGCGTCTTGGCTTTCGGGTTGACTCAATCGTCAAAGATTACTTTTTGCTGAATTATCCAGAGCCAATCTATGAAAATGGTATTCAACACAAAGACATGCTGAGATTGTACGTACAACTTTAGTACGCACATAACAAAGCGTTTAAGAGGGATTCTCAACGCATGGCAGTTTTGGTTCAAAGCTTAGCTTTTGTGTTTATGGCACAATGGTTTAAGTTGGGTGGCATCGCGTTGTTCACCCCTTAACGCGGCGTTAGTACTGGGTTGGCATCAAAGGCTAAAAGTTTCTGTTTTTATTGGTTTCTTTTCCTCGCTTTACATCTGATCAAATGTGCCTTTCAGGTTCGCTCCGGTGGCACTAGATGTGAAGTTTTCGCTTTGGGTTTATCGTTTACGGTTTCTAACTTTCGGGCTATTTCTCTGGCGTGGTTTCTTTGGCGCTGAGAAATTTTCGGAAAAACAAGCGTTTCTTTGTCGCAGCTGTTCAAGTTTGAAGCCCGTATTCTTTGCTAATTTGAAA
Source organism: Vibrio sp. Vb1166 (assembly GCF_033338695.1). Lineage (NCBI taxonomy): Bacteria > Pseudomonadati > Pseudomonadota > Gammaproteobacteria > Vibrionales > Vibrionaceae > Vibrio > Vibrio sp. Vb1166. Next base: position 25,198 of record NZ_JAWOTE010000030.1, read on the forward strand.
ACAGTGAAAAGGGCAGTGAAGCATGTTTTTCTTCTAGCCAACTTACGTCTTGAAGTTAGTTTTCAGTTTGGCAGTTTTCCGTTTAGCTTCATGGTTTTAAGCCAACAGCTTCGTGCTATATTTCAATGTATTGGTATGTACCAAAGGCTTTGCGGGCAGCGTACTAACAAACAATTCAAGAGGGATTCGTAACGCGTGGCATTTTTACTATGCGTTAATTTTAGTGATTAAGGTGGTTTGCAGCGGCATCTGTGTTGCGTTACTCACCCCTTAATTGGGCGTTATGTACCTAAGGGGTAACTGGAATTATGAGTGATTTTGTTCGTAAGGTTGGTGAAAACTGGAGTCAGATTGGTGCTGGCGCTAGTATAAAACGTCAATCAGCTGGTGCGACGAATCATGTTTTTCGTATCCAATCCTCAGAGACTTATTATCTTAGAAAATATAGTGTTCGCAATGTTGCTAAGATCAAGTTAGAACATGAGCTGCTGAGAAAGTTATCGCAAAATTTGAATACTATAATTGCCCCTGTTTTGACGCGCGATCACCACTCCTTTTGTAAAATAGGTGATGAGTTTTATGCTCTATTTCCTGAAGCAAAAGGAACGTTAATCGAAAAAAGTGCTCTGTCTGCGTTTCATGCTTTTCAGTTGGGAAAAGCCCTTGCTGACCTGCATGTTCAACTCGCTTCCGAGGTTGGAAACGACTTTCCAACAATTGAGCTTTCTTGGGATAAAAGTGCTTGGGTCGATAGACTACAAAAAATAGTCGCAGCTATTGAAACAAATAGTGAATTTGATATGAATAACTCGGTGCTACGAAGAGTAAAACAACAGCGTGATTATCTAGCTAGCTCAGAAGCTACGCACTCATATACCCCGTTAACAAGCAGGCAACTAATCCACGGCGACTTTCATCATTTCAATGTCTTTTTTGATTCTAATTGCACAGTAAGCGATGTGATCGACTGGGATTTAGTGCAAAACATGCCTCCTGGTTATGAATTGGCGAGAGCATGCATGTATATGTTCGATTTGGAGCTTCATAGGTCATTAGCTTTATTAAAAGGCTATCTGTCTGTCAAGCCTCTATCCCGATTAGAGCTTAACGATGGAGCAAAGGCGTGGGCTGTTTACGCCGACCACTATGTGTGGGCTTTGGAGGAAGTATTTTTAAAAAATAATACAGCGGCACAGAAGTTCATACCTCAAAGGGACTTTATCCCTTTTATGGAGCAATGGCTCCAAATTGAAAGTGCCTTGTTTTGAGGCGGTACATAACAATCTGTTTAAGAGTGATTCGCAACGCGTGGCATTTTTACTATGCGTTGGTTTTAGTGTTTAACGTGGTATGCGGTAGCATCGGTATTACCTTGCTCACACCTTAACAGGGCGTTATGTGCACAATCAAATTCAACTAAAATTTGCAGTATTGGGAATGGTGTAAAATTTAGAGTTTTCGAGTTCTAACATCGTCATAGCGCTTAAGCCAACATTCTCCCTATTTAAGTTTACCCATTTCAAAAAGTTTGTTTGTGGAACGAACTCAACAAATTTTTTCCGAAGCACTTCGCTTGAGATCGGAATGATTACACCAACACTTTTAAAAGCAGCTTTGATTATCTTAATGTCACACTTGTAAAGTTCTCGGGAGTAGTCTGCAGAGGTTTTATTTAGATAGTTAAGCTCAATATTAAAGCAATAGAGCTGACGAGATATGCTGACTTCATAGCTATGAGCAGTTTGTACGCCCACTTTGTAAGCGCAGTGAAATTCCCAATCCTTAACACCACCAATACCTACAGACTTCATGTTAGACAGTCTATGCCTAGGGTTCTTTGTAATCCCTATTTTAAAGACATCTATAGACGGGGAGTAAGCTACATAAATATGGTCACAGATGTATTTATTTCTACGATAAGGCGTATCTAATGCACCTTCAGGTATTTCGCTAACCAAAGTAACCGCCATAATGTAATTTATTGCTCAAACAGTAGCATATTTGTTAACTACGAAAGTTGAGTTAAGTGGAAAAATGCACATAACAAAGCATTTAAGAGTGATTCCCAACGCTTGGCATTTTCAGCTCAAGGTTGGGTTTCGTGTTTACGGTGGTATGGTTTAGGTCAGGTGGTAGCGTTGCTCACACCTTAATGCGGCGTTAACTGGCGCAGAAAATACGAAAGCACAATGATACAGTTTCTCGGTTCAGAGATTTAACGTGTTCGGTCGGTTTCCTTAGCTGAGCTAATGCGACTAATTTCAGTTTGATACTTAAGTTTACTGATGTGAAAGGCGGCACAAAGCCTTCTAATAATATAAGGCATTCGCGATTAGTTCGGCGCACTTACATCGCCGAAGTATGGTGTTGTGAGACGCATTTCAAACTAAAGATAAACGGTAATTTTTTGGTTAAATACATATTTGAGTTAGCTTTGCTAATCATTAATTAGCAAAACGAGCTTTGGCGAAAGTGGCTGAAAGATCGGCGAAAACTGAAAGGCGCTCAGTTAACAAACTGTTCAAGAGGGATTCGCAACGCGTGGCATTTTTGCTATGCGTTGGTTTTTAGTGTTTAAGGTGGTATGCGGCGGCTTCAGTATTGCGTTGCTCACCCCTTAACAGGGCGTTAGTTTCATAACATTTCCTATACGCCACTGAGTGCATATGTTGTTCTTTTTACTTCATAAAATAAGCCCTAAAATTATACATGGATGAGTGATGAGTAACGTAATTTCAGTTAGCAGTTTACCGTATAATTTGCCAAGCCATGAGCAAGAACAATTAAGAATATTAGCTAAAATAATCGGTTTTAAACCAGAACTACTTGTTGGGACTGGAAAAGTAGAAGTAGATGCGATTTGTTCGATGATCTTGTATAGACATCTCAGTCAGAAGCAACGAGTAGATGCTATGAAACTGATACGAAGTGTTTCGAATAGAGCCTTAATGGGAAAACTAGTAACAGGAGCGCTAGACACTACTTTTGTTAACCCACAATATGGCATGTGGTCAATGACTGAGAAAGAGTTACAGTCTGATAAAGATTTTCATAGCTTTTTAGACAATTTCGCTAGTTATATAGGTATTGGTGCTTCAAGCCTTGGACTCAAAGACCTATACAAGGAATCTAAAGCTAGAGGTAAACTTGGCAGAGGTGGTTTAGCTATGCTTGTCATTTGGGGATCTGTTGCGTTTAATAAGTCTGAATTAAAAAAAGTTAATACAGAGTTAGAAAATCGAAGTGTACGATTGGTTTCGGGGCTTCATCAATGATTTCAAATATTATTTCTTATGTGCTTGTCACTGTCTTCGCTATATGGTTGTGGAATGATGCTCCAGCTCAACATAGAGATAACCTGTTCTATGTGGCCGTAGTATGTTCTCAAATCGGTTTCTTTATTTATTCTCGAAAGTTAGAGAAACTTAAAAATAAGGTAGAAGACTTGGAAAATAAGCACTCTCTAGAAACAAAAAACTAACAAGGCATTTAAGAGTGATTCCCAACGCTTGGCATTTTTTATGTCATCGTTGGGTTTCGTGTTTAAGGCGTACAGGTTTCGTCTGGTGGTAGCGTTGCTCACACCTTAATGCGGCGTTAGCAATATAAGAGGAAACCGATATGTCAGGTATCACAGACCTAGACGAATTATTGCGTTCGATGAGTCCAAAACTAATGGAATCAGAGTTTGTGTTTTGTACAGTTTCTGGTGTGCTAGCAGACTATGTTGACCTAAATCCAGTTGCCACGTTTATTGAATCTGAGGGTTTAACTTTGGTTCTAGAGAAATCAGCGGCAGAAAAGGCAGGTTTGTCGTTTGATGGTACATATAGTCAAATAACTCTGACGGTGCACTCCAGTTTGGAAGCTGTAGGTCTTACAGCAGCAGTGGCTAGCAAGTTAGCATCAAAGGGTATTAGTGCTAATGTCATTGCAGCTTATTATCACGACCATATCTTTGTTCAAAGTGGTAAAGCAGAAGCGGCAGTTTCAGCATTAGAAGAGTTCAGTGCATAGGGTTAAGCCATATTGCTAACAAAGCATTTAGGACGGATTCCCAACGCTCGGCATTTTTGGTTTACTTTGAATTTAGTGTTTACGGTACAATACTTTAAGTGCGGTGGTCTGCGTTGCTCACCACTTAATGCGGCGTTAGGTGCTAGAGGGAAAAGGTAGATATGGAAATCGCTTTTCGGCAAATAAGTATCGATGATTTAGACTTATGTGTTGATGCTAGAAAAGATGCATACTTTTGTAGTTTCGGTCATTACGACGGATTCGATGATTTCATTAGTGGTTATCGCGAGCGAGTTATTGAGCGTTTGGTGACTCCAGAGTAGTTCTACATTCATATTTTTGTTTCTGGTCAGTTCGCAGGACAGTTGGAGTTTCGCAGTTTTTCACCAGAGCCTGAAACTGGTTATGTGCATCTGATTTATTTAAAATCAAATTTCCGTGGCTTAGGGCTAGCTCCTAAGTTGCAGGATTACATCGCAAATGTCTTGTTTAGAGCAGGTTGTAAGCGTGCAGTACTTTCAGTAAGTCGAACTAACACTAGGGCTCTTACTTTTTACAAGCGCCATAATTGGGAGTTTGTGCGTAAGAATCCAAAGCACGATGAAACTGACTTTTATCAGCTGTGGTTACGCACCTAACAAATTGCTTAAGCGTGATTCAGCACGCGTGGCATTTTTAGTATGCGGTGCTTTTGGTGTTGAAGTGCCATGCGGCGGCTTGGTCATTGCGTACTTCACACCTTAGCAAGGCGTTATGGCGCAGGGCAAAATTCAGCTAAGGGAACTAGATGAGTGATAAAGTTAAAGTAGCCTTGCAGTGGCTCAAAGAAATCTTGGATGCAGAGGATGTGGAGTATCAAATAGTCGGTGGGTTAGCGGCAACCATTCATGGTGGTAGTCGGGAAATCGCAGATATAGATCTTTATATTCATAACTCTGACGCAGACAAGGTGTTATCGCATGTAGCAAAATACATATCAAAGCCGTTAGATCATTATGCCGAATATGGTTGGGATTTAGAGTATTTCCAGTTGGTTTACCAAAGTCAAAAAATTGAAATCGGTTTGTCTCAACATACGAAGATACAATCACGTCAAGATGGTTCTTGGCACCAGCTTGAAATCTACTTTTCAGAATCAGTTCTTAAAGATTATCAAGGTATCGAGTTGCCAGTCATCCCAGTTAATCGTTTAGTCGAGTACAAGCGGATATTGGGTAGGGAAGTAGACCAAATTGATATACAAGAGCTAACTTTGAGTTCATCGCCATAACAAAGCATTTAAGAGGGATTCTGGTTTTTTGTTCAAGTTTTTGTTTTATATGAATAAAATAAATTTTGCCCTAGGTTGGGGTGACATTTGGGGTTACACCGGAAAATAACTTTTAAATGTGATTTGTATCACGTTATTTTTGTAGGTGATTCTTGTTGAATGGTCTTGTTCCATGCTCAGCCACTTTAGGTGGGCAGTGGTATTTTGCTGACCGAAACTGGCTTCATCTGGGAACCTACATTTACCACTTCAAGTTCCATGTGTTCTGGGATCTTGATGACTTCAATTTCGATTTTTTTTAAAGTCGTCTTGGGGGCTCTGGGATTGATTGGGATGTTTGTTTGGGGCGTGAAGTTATCTAGGAAAAACCATGTGATTGAGCAATTAGTAGATTGGATCCGGATAATAGTGCTTACCAAACCTTCCTTAACAATATAAGCATGAATATCGCGATCAGTTAATCGCCCACCGGATGAATCCATCGCTCGGGTCATAATATACGGGCGTAACTGCTTACGCTCCCCCAGCGCTAAGAGAAGCTGGTTGATCATTCATGTAATCCTTCAGCCTCCTCAGCTAGGAGTATTTGTACCTATTTGTTCAATCTGCTTCAGCTGATTTCGAGGAGCCTAGTGATTTGGATTCGAGACTGCGCGTCTTTGAAATGTGCTAATGCGAGCAAGCGCATAAACCTGCAAATCACCCGCAGCCCCACAATACATAATCTGCTGAGTTCCTAGTGATGCAATTCTTAGACAACCAAATCCTGTTTGAACTCTACCACAGCAAGTTAGAGCAGGAGAAAGAAGAGTAATGATATTTGAAGAACTAAGGTATAAAAGCGATAAACAAACCGAGCAAGACGCAGTTCAATCAGTACGCAATGGGAACTGAACTGGTGGTTAGTGTTGTTTTAGATCCACAAAACCTAGGCTAACACTTGAGAAAAGTGATCAAAATACAGCTGATTCGTCGAACGCATTTTCGACCGCGTCTATGGTTGGAGTAAAGGAGCCGGATGAAGTCACTAAAGACTGGTTTGTTTCCCCCCGACTTCATGACCTTACACCATAGTAGCGAATTGGGAATTTTGACAAATGACAAACCAAGATAGAATTGAGTAGTTTTCCACTATTTGCAGTGTTTTTTTTCTAGAGAGCAGGCTGTTTCACGATCCTTATAAGCTTGCTCCGACTTCCCTAGATGGTCAGCTGCGATAGCACGAACATCAAAGTATACGGCTTTAGTCGGATCGAGTGCAATCGCCTTATTCAAATCAGCAAGAGAGGCATTATAGCGTTCTATAAGCCCTAAACCATATCCACGGGAAGCAAATAAGTTTGCCATTGTGGTCTTGTCTTCGCTTCCGTCTTCTTTGATTGCTCCCAGATCGTTCAGGTATCCACAAGCGCTGATTGATCTGATACCCGAGTGTATCCCAATAGGAAGGAGCGGACTCTGGGTTAGCTCTCTGAACCCGTTTGATGAGATCGGAAAGTAGTGCTTTAACTTGCCTGCAATTCGCTTGCCCCTTACAGAACAGTCCTGGTGGAATAAGTCCTCGTCGCGTTTCCTCTCCTGAAGCCTGATAGCTAAAAATGCCATCGTCAATACAATCGCGCCATCCTATTTTCTCTTTATCCTTAGTGTAGCCAAACTGAAGAATGGCTCCTTCACCTACAGAAATTGTTGAAGTCGGTTCAATAATATCAAGTGAGAATGGGTCTGCTTTTAAAAGATCGACCATTAGGTTTGAAACATTCCATTGTCGCAGGTCTTTCGGACATCCTTTAATAAGGCGCTCTCCTTTCGTAACAGGATGGAGGTCACTTTGAGGGCCATCGCTGACGCAAGTCACGTTAACGATCTGAAGATGACCTGATAGGGCGGGACGCAATGTCGCAGGGCTGGCTTTATATTCTATACGGTTCTTACCATACATGATCCACTTGCCACCACGTACAAGTTCTTTGATTTGGTGCAACAATGCTCGCTCTCCTTTTGCCTCCAGACGCGGTTTGAGGCGGTTGGAGGCAGAGATTCCCGATTGGTCGGCTAACGTAGGAATTCTGACCAGTTTTGACCTGAATTGTTTGAAGTCCTCTAGAAATTTTTCTTTAAATTCGATGAGACTGATATTTGCCTCATCCAGTTTTCCAGAATCTGCAAGCACGAGAATGAGAGCCTTGCGTGCTTCAACATTACTTGGTGCTATCGCAATCAATCTCCGGTAGTCCGTGATCGCTTCAGGAAATTGTCCAGCTTTTGTCAGAACTTGTGCACGATAAAGGAGATGACGATTATAGCTGTCACTTCCGGTATCTGACATTGAAAGAGCAGTTGTGTAGTCGGTTATTGATGAAGTTAAATTGCCTATACTGGCGTAACTGCTGGCGCGGTTGGCATAAAGCGCAGCCGATGGGATGACTCGGATAGCTTGGGTGTAATCTGAAATAGCGTCGTCATGTTTCCCTGCAAATGTGAATGCCATGCCTCGGTCGAAATGGGCACTAGCGCGTTCGTAATCGTTACGAGCGAGTATTAGGAATTTGCTTCGAACTTTTGCTGATTCATCGAACTTACTATTTGCGGAATAAGCTTGGGCGATGGTATCGAGTAAAACAACATTATTGGGCTGTTGGATTAGATCATAATTCGCGGCTTTGATGATGAGATCAGGGCAGTAAAACATCGCACCGGGATCTTCGGTGAGCTTATTGAGTTGTGGCAGCAATCTGAAGCCTCCTCTCACTGATTCAGTTTTGTTGACATCAGCGCTTCGAGCGTCGGAATATTTCTGGTGTCAGTTCAACGGCTTCGCACATGGCGGGAATGTCTAGCAGCGTGATATGACTTTCGCACTCAGTAATAAAACCATCGTTTTTCAGTTTTTTGAACGTTCTAGAAAGCGTCTCTGGCGTCATACCTAGCTGTGTTGCAAGCAGCTTTTTCGTCACGGGTAACCTAATTTTCCCTTCGCTTCTCGATTGAGCGCGATAGAAGTCAGCCAGCTTCATCACCAGTCTTTGATTCGCGTTTACTTGCGTCAAAATGTTCACGGTATCCATCAGCTGGTGGATGCGATTTGTCATGTAGTTCATTACTTTTAATGAAGTTTGTGGAGATTGAGTAAACACCGCTAACACATCTTGGTAGTGGAAAACAGACAGCTCGGTGTCCTGAACGACGCGGGCACTCATCGGATAGGTCCTTGGGGACATAAACATCGCCATTTCCGCAATCATTTCTCCCGCCATGAATACTCGAAACAGCTTTTCGTCGCCGTTTGGCATCAAACGAAACAATGAAACTTTTCCTCTCTCTACCAAATACATTTTTTCCGCAGGTTCGCCACGTTCAAACAGTTGATGCCCTGCATCGCAATGCAAAGGCGAGCGTTTTGAGAAGAGTTGTGTTTTTTCTTCTTCGTTAAGGAGCGAAACAATAGAGCCGGGCACGCTGTTTTCCTTAGCTTGATAATTATCAAGCAGCAAATTCGGACTTGGAGGATAAGATACAAATAATAATCATTATTGATTAATGTGCCAACTTATCCAACCTGAGAAAGGAGAACAGTTATGGACGGTATTAGCCACGTATTTCGATGGGTTGCCTTGTGCGGTCTGGTCGTTCTTTTTGTTCCCGTCGCCATCTTTGCTTAGGAGTCATTATGTCTAAACGATTAGCCATGCCTAATGAAGGGCGAGAAGTGACAAAAACACCGGGACACTGGGTACTCGCTCAACTGGGTAAGAAAGTGCTGCGTCCTGGTGGCAAAGAGCTGACACAAAAAATGTTGCAAGGGTTGGCAATTACCCGTGATGACCGCGTTGTCGAATTCGCACCCGGTATGGGTTACACCGCACGTTTGTGCTTGGAAAAATCCCCAGCAAGCTACACCGCTATCGAACAAAATCAGCAGGCAGCCGAGATTGTTCGCTCTTACTTACAGGGTTCAAACCAACGTTGTCATGTCGGGAATGCACAAGAGACAGGGTTAGAGCCGGAATGCGCTTCTGTGGTTTACGGCGAAGCCATGCTGACGATGCAATCTGATGCGCGTAAAAACGAAATTATTGCCGAGGCTGCTCGAATCCTCGCGACTCATGGGCGTTACGGTATCCATGAGTTGTGCATTACGCCAGATACAATCGATGAAGATAAAAAGCGCGCGATTCAAAGAGAAGTTTCCGAGACCATTCAACACCCCGCCAAACCCATCACCCCCGCTGAGTGGAAAGCTCTGATGGAAGAGAATGGCTTGGTCGTTGAATTTGAAGCCGTTGCTCCAATGCATTTACTCGAACCAAAACGTGTTATCGCCGATGAAGGCTTGAGTGGGTTCTTAAAAATCGTGAAAAACGTACTGACTAAACCGCAAGCGAGAAAGCGTGTGTTAGGCATGCGTAAGATTTTCCGCAAACACGAAAAGAACCTATCTGCGATAACGCTTGTCGCAAGAAAGAAGGAAAGCTAAATCATGTTTGAATACACCTTGTATGAAGATCTCGCCAGCGAAGTGGATATCCCCAAAGCGGGCATTACGAGTTGTCCTATGTACAAAAGTGAGCGTTTGCGAGGCGTTATCTTCGGTTTCGCCGAAGGTGAAGAAATGAGCGAACATACTGCAGCAGTGTCAGCGATTGCACAAATACTCGAAGGAGAATGTACGTTCACGTTAGAAGAAGAGGCGAAGGAACTAAAAGCTGGCGCTTGGTTGTTGATGGACGCGCATTTGCCTCACAGCATTATCGCGAAAACGCCATTGAAGCTGATGCTGTACCTGTTGCGCGAGCCTAAGTAACACGTAGTATTGAAATACAAATCAATGTAAATTCAGCCCCAACCAAGTGTTGGGGCTTTTGCGTTTATTGCTGGCGGTACTTATCTGACGAAGTTCTGCAATCCTGCCACGCTGGCAAAGTTATAGAGAATAAAACCCGATGCCACCATGGTGACTGCTAACACGAGGTTAAGCGTATTGCTCAAGTTGGCATTGGGTTTGGCGCTGTGATTTTTCATTTGGCGTTGAATCGTTAAAGCGTTGAACACCAATATCGAGTTGGTCATTGCCGTTCCTAAAGCCATCACGAATGTCGCGACCATGCCCCACATTAAGCTGCCTAGCATGTTAGAGAGAAACAGGACCAGCACCGCACCAGTACAAGGGCGGAAGCCGATGAGTAGCAGTGCTTTCCATGAAATATTGTCATTAGAACCTGCGGAGTCATCATCTTCTTGAGATGGTGTTTGCTTGATACGGCGTTTAACCACAGACGCAAACTCTTTCAAGGCTAATAAGATAATAAACACCGCACAACCTTGCGTCAGCAGACGAACATTATCGGAAAGGCTGAAAGCAAACTGCTCTGCAATCTTGGCAGTAATCACGAAAAGAATGCACGCGCTCGCGGCTTGTAGGGCGGCAATAATCGCCATTAACACAAGTGCTTGTCGGCGACGGTAGCCATGAATCAAGCTCATTGACGTCACTGCCGTTTTACCGTGTCCAGGGGCAACCGAATGCAGTAAACCATACAGAAAGCTGAAGCCCAACAAGTACAACAGTTGCCCTTGGCTGATGAGCATCAGGTATTCACTGATATACCGTAGTTAATCATTTTAGCTTTGTGAAGAAAAAAATGGATTCCTTTGGAATCCATTGAGTTGACTAATTGCGATTCTTTATTTTGTCTTTGGTAGGGAGTAATACTATTCTCTATACATGCCGTACACACAAGTCACGATGTACTTAATAAACGTTACGAAAAAAGCAGATTTATCTGCCTTAATAGACAATACATCCTTAAGTTACTATATAACAATAACATCGGAGCACTTTGTGTTGTTAGAATTGGTAATCAGCCACAAGACCGAATGTACGAGGTCCGCCCATTTCGATAAGATCATTCTTATGGCGAAGAACGTAATCTTCATCTGTTGCATTCTTAATGTAGGCCCGAATGGTGAGATCATTCATGGCATAACCTGCATTGAGATTCAATATGGTGTAGTCGCCTGCTGACGTACTTCGGGTGTTGGCGAGATCTGTAAAGTAATCCGTTACGTGATTAACACGAGCACCAAAGAAAATGCCCGAATCTAGCTGTTGGGTGAAGCCAAGACCAGCCGACACTTCAGGTGCATAGCTGAACTCATTCCCATTTAAGTTTTCAACAGTACCGCTTGGTCCTTCGGTGATTTCTGTTTTTAACAAGCCTACAAATGCGAATACGTCCAGACCTGAGTCAAACCAGTAATTGGTTTCAACTTCAGTACCGTATGTTTTTCCTTTAGGGATGTTTGCTATGTAATTGTCGAAACGATTTCCACTGTCACCATACACGACCGTTTGATAGTTTTCATAGTCGTTGTAGAAGACATTTGCAGTCAAACCAAGTCTATTTTCAAGGAAAGTTGAACGGGAACTTAGCTCATAAGTCCAGACTTCTTCCTGCTCAAACACAAAGACCTGTTGTTGGTACTCGTTGTATCCAAGTCCGCCAGCGTTGTATCCTTTACGAGCAGTAAGTCCAAGCATTGAATTGTCTGATACATTTAAAGTTACACCGACTTTTGGTAGCAAAATACCGTTACTTTCATCAGCATTGAAATCGAGTGGGAACCTTGCGTGGTCAAAATCACGCTTCAGCTCATCTTTTTCGTAACGAGCGCCAAGTAGCAAGCCCCAACGGTTATTGAGCTGGACTTTTGAATCGAAGTAAATTGAGTTGGTCAGAACTTTATCTTTACGCTTCATCGAGTCTGTTTGCGTATCCTGATCTTTGTAAAAACTGCTTACCCCGACAATGGCATTGTATTTGTCATCTAACGAGTTATAAGATAGCTTCGCTTCTGCGGTGTAGTTTTTTTCATCAACATCACCCCACCAGTCCGTACGAGGATAAGCTTTGAATTTCGTATTATAGTCTCGGCGCGCAAGCAATACATCAAGGGTTAATTCATCATTGATTAAGTAATTTATGTCAAAATTTGCATTCCAGCTTTCGGTTGTTTGACGTCGAGTACCGTTTTCATCAATGTATTCAAACTTACCTTTTTCAGAAACCAGATTTGTATATTGACCTTCTTCATTACGGCTAGCCAATGTTAGTTTTAGCGTAAGCTTATCGTTAGACATCGGTTTGAATAACAGCTTACCTCTCACATTATAGGATTCAACTTCAGAAGGGTCCCATGGATATTGGTCATTATCGGGCAGCGAGTAATCAATTGGTGTATTACCCTTTGTGCCCTCGGCGGCTAATCGAAATGCGAGCTTTTCAGACACGATTGGGGCAGAAACAACACCAGCTAAGTGATATTTGTCATCTTCGTTTTCGTAGCCACCACGAACTTTACTTTCAAAGTGGAACGTTGGATCTTTGGTTTTGATGACCACCGCGCCGCCAATACTATTTCGGCCTTGGTTGGTTGATTGAGGGCCTTTATAAATCTCTACTTGTTCTGTATCCCACAATCCGGCTTTACCAAAGGCTTCACCAGTCCATGACTCTGACACGCCATCAACGGTTGTATTCACCCTTGGTGTCGCTCCTGTCATGAAGGAAAGGAAGCCTTCACCAGGCCCACGACCATCGACACCTCGAATATGTGGAATACCAGAAGGGGCATTCAGTACATTCGGGACGCGATCGAGTAGATCGTAGTATGTTTGATCTTCGCCATTGTCTGCTTCATCAGTAAAAACGGTGACTGAGCTTGTGTTCTCAGCAAGTGTACCACCGAGTTTTTCACCAAGTACCACAATGGTTTCTAGGGTTGTTAGGGTTTCTTGGCCTTTCTTAGTATTGCTGTTGTCCACTTGCTCTGCTGAAAGAGTGGTGCTGGCTCCAAGGCAAATTACACCAATGAGCATGGCAAGTTTAGTCTTGCCAGTATTAGTGATGGTGATGCCACTGTTTAAATCCATGGGCTTCATGACCTGAGTATTCCTTAATAAAAAAAGAAGAAAACATTTGATGTTGTAACAACATTTATGTAAAAAAGTGTTGCGGCAATAATACTAATGATAATTATTATTATTTACAACAATGATGATATAAGTTTGTGCTATCTCATTACTAGAAGATATGCATGAAGTATCGACGTACAAGTTGGATTTGTGATGGATATAAAGGCTTTTCGAATAATAGAAAATAAGAATATCAATAGTGTTTTAAGTGGTTTGCTTGAAGATAATGAAGAAGTAGGAGCCCCATGTTGGTGGAACGAGGTGCAGACAAAAGGAACACCTTTTATCCTTTCCCAAGATAATACAAGCGTTGAGCTGCTATTTCTTTGGCGAAACACGGATGACAGTGTTAAGGAAATATACATTGATATCAATGGTATTACTGATCATCACAGCTTTGATATGGCAAGGCTTACTCATGTCAAAGGAACGGATGTTTGGTTTTATAAGGCAAGGGTAAACAGTACGTGGCGTGGGAGCTACACGTTTATTCCAGTGACACATGAACGCGTCCAACCAGCGTACCACGGAACATACCAAGAGAAACGCACCAAGCATCGGGAGTGGTTGAGAACCATTTTTCCTCTTAGTGTTCGCGATGATTTAAGTAAAAACAATTTGTCAGCCTGCGAATGGGGACGTTCGAAAACGCCGCTATCTATGCCAAAGGCAGTATCGCAAAGTGCTTGGTCAAGGTTCGATACAAAAAATGGCAATGTTCAGGCAGGAGCGGGCATGCAGCTGGCTTGGACTAGCCAGTGTTTAGGTAATGAGCGCTATGTTTGGTTGTATTCGACAGCCAGCGCTGACCAAATGGATGAACTGCCATTGGTTTTAGTCTTAGATGGTCAATTTTGGTCTCAATCCATGCCTCTGTTCAGTGCGCTGACCGATGCGACGAGCAGCGGTCAGCTTCCACCTGCCTTGTATGTCTTCATTGATGAAATCAATGGAGCGCTGCGTAGTGAAGAATTCAGTTGCAACCCTTTGTTTTGGCAGGCTATCACTCAAGAACTGCTGCCGTTGGTTGGTCATTATTTCCCAATTACTAATGAGGCTAATCGTACGGCTGTTGTTGGGCAAAGCCTTGGTGGTTTGAGTGCGATGTATGCCGGATTGAACCATCCGGACCGTTTTGGTGCGGTTGTTTGTCAGTCGGGTTCATTCTGGTGGCCTGATTTTTCGTTAGTGAAGCCACCTAGTGAATATTCTCCTCTTCAAACAAGCGAACCTTTAACTCAAATGAGTCAATTGGTTCATTCTGGCCTTGGTTCTAACGTAAAGCTAAGTGTTTTTATGGAAGTTGGGTTAGGGGAAGACATCATGGTGGACTTGAGCCAAGACCTATACCAGCAACTTAAGCAACAAAACCATCGGTTATCGTTTCGCACCTTTGATGGTGGACATGAACGCCTGTGTTGGCGCGGAGGCATCATTGATGGGTTGTCATATGTTTTTAATTTTGAATCCTGATTTTTCTATGATTGGAGTTAACTATGTCTGAGAAATACATTAATCCTTTTGACGAACCTGAAAACCAGTTCTTTGTGCTGATTAATCACAACAATCAATATAGTTTATGGCCTGAGTTCAAAGGGATCCCTCCTGGCTGGAAAAGCACATTTGGTCCGTCACTAAAGCAAGGCTGCATTGATTATATCGAAGCGAATTGGCACGACATTCGTGTGTAAAAAACAAACAAATAGCCACGACGATAATAATTAAATTTCTAAGGAATAAACCAATGCGCACTCAACAAGTGCAAGATAATTTATGGCCTCTATTGGGCACACAACAAGGAATTTGGTTCGCTCAGCAAATGATGCCAAACCCTGAAGAATTCAACGTCGCACATTATGTAGAAATTGAAGGTCAAGTTGATACGTCGGTTTTTAGGCAGGCAGTGGCCAAAGGGCTTAACACTGCAGATTCATTACATTGTCGTTATGTAGAAGTCGAAGGCGTAATCAAACAGCAATTTCTAGCCGGAACGGCTTTAGAAGATGTTCTGGAGGTTTTCGATTTTTCCCATTTAGAGCAGCCAAAAAATGCTGCATTGGAATGGATGGAAAAAGATCTGCAAACAGCCATTGATATTCAAGGCAATGTAAGACGCTACCGTCACTGTCTAATTCAAATTGGCTCCAAGCAAGCACCAAAGTGGCTTTGGTACCAGCGTTATCACCATATTGATGTTGATGGATTCAGTTTTAACGCAATTAGCCAAAATATCACCCGTCACTACAATCACATGACACTCGGAACGTCCGAGCCTGAAGGTTTTACACCAATGGCCAAGGTAGTCGCGGAACATGGTCAATTTATCGAATCAGAGCAATACGACAAAGCACGATATTTTTGGAAGGAGGCCGGAAGGTCGTTGCCCGCTCCGCCTTCTTTAACCACAGGTGGAACCGATAAGGCACGTTTTGGTGTTGTTAAGCAGCACATTAGTCTTCGTGGTGGCGATTGGCTACATGCGCAAGGCAATAATGTACTGCCTTCAGAGCTCGCAATGGCTCTTGTGTTTGCGTATTTACATTTACACAGTGGCAATGACGACGTCTGTGTCGGCTTCCCGTTTATGCGCCGAATGGGCAGTTCGGCAATGAGTGCCTCTGGTGCGGTTGTGAATGTACTACCTTTGGCATTTTCTGTTGATAAAACTATGAGTATTACTGATGTCGCTCGGGTGATGAATAAAGCCATCAGACAAGCTCGTCGTTACCAAATGTATGATGCAGAGCAAATCTCGCGTGATTTAGGCAAAGTAGGGCAACCCTTGTACGGACCAATGCTCAACTTCAAGCCATTTGAAGATGAACTGCATGTTGGTAGCAATAAATCGAAAACGAATATCTTATCTGCAGGTCCGATCGATGATATTGAATTTTCTCCTGCATTAAGTAACAGCAAGCTCGAGATTGAGATCACAGCCAATGCGCAAAAGTATAATACCCAATCATTAACGATTCATGCTAATCGATTTGCCAACATGGTAGAGCAAATCGCGCAAACCCCATCCATTACACTCGCTGAAATTGCACTTGTTCCTCAAAGTGAACAGCAAAGTATTGATGATTGGTCTGTTGGCAATCGATGGCAAGATCCGTATCAAGATAAGTCTGTTCTTGATGTTTTGGAACGCAATGCTGCACAAACACCAGATGAAACTGCGCTCGTTTATAAGCAACAAAAATGGAGCTTTCAGTCACTGCGTGAAGCCATTGAGCAGCGCGCTGCTCAGTTGCGTACTTTGGGTATAAAACAAAAGCATGTTGTAGGCGTGGCATTGCCTCGAAGTCCAGAAACCGTGGTTACTATGCTGGCTATCATGCGCTGTGGTGGGGCTTACTTGCCAATAGATCTTGATTATCCCCAAGAGCGTATAGAGACTATCCTTGAACAGGCTCAACCTCAAACAGTTATTGTTGAAGATAGAGAAAACCTGTCATGGGGGGAATTAGCAAACTGCACAACACTTGCTGAATTAACCGCTCAACAGATTTCAACCCCAGAACAGATTGATATCTCCAAGCATGATGTCGCCTATATCGTATTTACCTCAGGCTCAACAGGTAAGCCGAAAGGTGTTATGAACACACATGGCGCGTTACTTAATTTACTTCATTCTCATCAAAACTCTATCTTTGGGAAGGCGATATCAAGCCTAGCGACAAATCGTTCAACTGAGCCGGAAAAGATTACGGTCAGGGCCTCACATACGACTTCATTTTCATTTGATGCTTCTTGGGAACAAGTTATTTGGATGCTATGCGGGCACACGCTTTATCTTTACGATGATGATCAGCGCAAAGATGCCTATGAATTAGTTAAATGTGTAGAAAACGACCGCATCGATGCAATGGACTTACCCCCATCGCTGTTTAATCAGATGCTTGATAGTGGGCTTATGGAGCAGGTTTATACTCCGACTCTGGTTCTCATCGGCAGTGAAGCGATACCAGAAAAACTGTGGGAGCGGGTGGGGAATTACCCTCAATTGTTGGTAGAGAACTTCTATGGCCCAACAGAATTTACCGTAGATGCCGTGAGTGCTCCTCTAAATGCAGATACCACCCCTGTGATTGGCCGTCCGATACTCAACGCTAAAGCCTATGTTTTGAACAATGCATTGCAAGAAGTGCCTGTCGGCGTAGCCGGTGAGTTATACCTTGCAGGTGCAGGGCTGGCGAAAGGCTATTTGAATCAACCGGGAATGACAGCAGATCGATTTGTTGCCAATCCATTTGAGCACGGTCAGATAATGTACCGTACGGGTGACTTAGTAAAATGGCGCGAGAATGGGCAGTTAGACTTTATTGGTCGAACGGATGATCAAGTCAAAATTCGTGGTTTCCGTATCGAACTTGGGGACGTAGAAAGCGCAATCAACAATATCCCAGATGTGGATTCATCCGTGGTGATTGCAGAACGTTTTGGAGATTCACACCGTTTAATTGCGTATTGCACATTAGTCAGTCATGCGAAGGGGCATACCTCTGAGCAGCAATTACTCGATGAAATGAGTCAGGCATTACCAGAATACATGGTTCCGGCAGGTTTGATGATCCTTGACGCGTTTGCGTTAAACGTCAACGGGAAAATCGACAGAAAGTCATTACCAAACATTGATCTTACCAATCGCGAAGAAGTGATAGCTCCGGTTACAGCAGAAGAAGTTGCTCTATGTAGTGCCATTGCAGAATTGCTTGGTGTTGCTGATGTTGGCATTTCAGATGATTTCTTTAACCTCGGTGGGGATAGTATCTCCGCAATGGGGCTTGGCACCATTTTGCGTAAAGTTGGCTTCGAACTCCGCCCCAAAGAAATCTTTGCCGCCCGTAGAGTCGGTGATATGGCAAAAGTGATGAAGCTACTTAACCAGCAAGAGCATGTGGCGCAAGAAGGGCAAATAAAGCCGTTGCCAATGTGGCGATGGTTTGAAGATACCTTCTCGGAGGACACCAACTATGTTCAAAGTGTCTTTGTCGAAATCGAAGCTGATGTTACGTTGAGTGCGCTACAACGAGCGCTGGTGAAACTGGTATCGATGAATTCGGTGTGTCGCTTAATAAAGAAAGAATCGCAATATTATATCGAATCGATAGATCAACTTGATGTCGCATCGTGGGTGGAGCATCTAACAGTAGGCGAGCTAAAACATGCCGATATTGATGCCATATTTGATCAGTATGGTAAGACAATGAGCTTGGCTAATGGTCAGTTATTACGGTTAGTGATGTTAAGTGATAGTAAAGGGCAATGTGGCCTGATGATCTTAGCCCATCACTTGTTGATTGATGGTGTCTCTTGGCGTGTGTTATTGCCTCAGCTTAAATCACTAACTCGCGCGGAAGTTTCCGGTCATGACATCGCCATTCCAAACGAAGTCACGGGTATCAATACCTGGTCTCATGCGCTGCACAATTATTTGGATGTCGCGGCTCAGCAAATGGCGGATTGGCGAGCACGAGAAAGTCGTTCTGTCACACCGTTCAAACCTGCGCAAGAGGATTGCCGAGTTAAGCATTGCCGAAATAAACTGGCAGCCGCTACTACAGAGCGTGTGCTTGAGTTCGGTCAACTGTCAGAGTCGATTGATATTGAAGAAATCTTACTTTCATCCGTAAGTGCTGCCATTGCTAATGTGTTTGGCAACGAGGCGATTAAATTCAATCTTGAATCTCATGGGCGAGAAGAGTTTGACTCGTCCATCAACCTAAGCCAAACCATGGGTTGGTTTACCACAGAGTATCCTTTGGTTGTGGCGTTGCCGGAATCAGGGACAACGGTTGACTTGCTGCGTGAGGTAAAGCAAGCCAAACGGAGTATTAAGGATAAAGGGTTGGGGTATATGGCTTTGCTCCATCTTGATAATCCTCATCGTAACGAGTTAAAAGAACTAGCAAGTCGTTATAAGTCGTCGGTACTCTTTAACTATTTGGGCCGATTTGAGCAATCGTCAGAGAAATGGTCGCCACAAAGTCGAGCTAGAAAATTTGCTGATACCTTTGCTGTTCTGTTAGACAGTGAACAAGCACTGCAGCACGATCTCGAACTGAATATTTTTGTCGATGAAAATGCAGCCGCGCCCGTATTTGCATTGAACTGGTCATGGAACGAATTCCAGTTTAGCCAAAATGAAATCGATGTTATTAGTGATAAAATTGAAGAGAATCTGAATTCCATAGTTGATTGGCTTTCTTCGAGAACAATGTTGGCTGAAGAGCTAAAAGTGCCAGCTGAATTGACGGTTGTCGGTATTTCATTGCCACAAGCTTCAAGTCTTGAAAAGCGATATGGTGAGCTTGCAGATGTGCTTCCGGCCTTGCCTTTACAAGAAGGATTGTTATTCCAGTCACAACTGGGTGATGAGAACAGTAATTACAATTCAACAACGCGCTTAACCTTTAACGGTGAAATCAATATTGGACATGTTAAGCGTGCTCTTAATGTGGTGATAAGCCGTCATCCTCAATTAATGGCTAAGTTTGATAGTGATATACTGGGTAAAACCGTTCAGCTTATTCCTAAGGAGCTTGGTGAGTGGCCAATCGAGAGTCATAGCATTACTTCGATGGAAGAAAGCGAGCAGCAAGCGTATCTGACTTGTTATGAGAAAAGTGAGCTGACGCGTCAGTTTGATCTCAGCAACCCTGAACAATCACTATTAAATGCGAGTGTGATTTATCATGGTGATAACCAAAGTACTTTGTACATCTCAGCTCATCACTTGGTGGTTGATGGTTGGTCGACGCCGATTTTGTTGAGAGATTTCCTAACGGCATATGCAAGTAGTGCTGATGTTTTAACGCCGATTAGTGCAAGTTATGCCAGTGTTGTTGAGCAGCTTACGGGAAGAGATAAAAAAGCCGCTCAGCAACGATGGGTGGATGTGTTACAGGGCGTGAACCCAGCCATTGCATTTGAAGATATTCCCGTCACAGATAGGCTCAACGAGCTCGAACTGTTTATCCCAGAAGACAAAACTCGAGCGATCAATCAGCTACTTCGCCACTATGGCCTTACCATGAACTCATTAATGCAAGGTGTTTGGTCGAGCATTCTTGGCAGCATGATGGGCAGAGAAGATGTAGTGTTTGGTACGCCGATATCAGGTCGTTTTGGTCATGTGGAAGGGATTGATGAACATATTGGTTTGTTCAGTAATACCATTCCGGTAAGGATGAAACTCAAACCAGAGCTAAGTTTGCTTGAGCAGCTAATAGCGCATCAAGAAATTCAGATTCAATTACTAGAGCATGATGAACTTGGTTTGGGTGAAATTCAGCAATTGGCTGGCGGCGAAACGCTATTTGATACGCTGCTGGTGGTTGAGAACTATCCAGACCATTCTGATTGGTTTAACAAAGACTATGCAGGGGCGCAGCTGTGCGATATTCATAACCGTGGCTACACTCATTACCCATTAACGCTCTTAGTGTTACCGGGTGAGCAGATCCATATTCTGTTTGAATACCGCGATACAGCGGGTGTCGCTGAGCAAGTAATGCAGCGCTTTGAACAAGTGTTAGATGCGATTATCGCGTCACCAGAGGCAAGTTTGACCCAGTTAGATTTACGTCTTGCTGATGAAATTGAGTTACAGCAACGTATTAACCAGACCAAAGTTGCGTTACCAGAGCAAACCTTGCGTTCGTTGATGGCGCAACAAGCTGAGAAAACGCCCGAGAAGCTTGCTTTGATTGATGAAGACCGAAGTTTCACTTATCGCGAAATGAGAGGGCAGGTGAAAGCGATAGCAGAGTTACTTTGGCAGCACAAAGTGAGTGTTGGCGATATTGTTGCCGTTGCGTTGTCACGAAGTACGAAGTTAAGTCTTGCGTTCAATAGTATTATTGAATGTGGGGCCGCTTACTTACCGCTTGACGTGGGTTATCCAGACGAAAGGTTGGCGTACATGGTCAATGATGCGAAGCCTAAGCTGATCATCACGACATCTGAGCACCGAGCGCGCTTTTCTGCATTCGGAGAGTTGCTGATTTTGGATGAACTTCCTAAACCAGTGGCTTCCACGCTGACGGAAGAGAAGGATGGACTTACGCCTTATCATGGGGCCTACATTATCTATACATCTGGCTCGACAGGGAATCCGAAAGGCGTGTTAGTTTCGCATCAGGCTATCGTAAACCGCCTGAAATGGATGCAGCATGAATATACACTCAATGCGCAAGATGTGGTCTTGCAAAAAACGCCATGCAGTTTTGATGTTTCCGTCTGGGAGTTCTTCTGGCCGCTGATTGAAGGTGCGAGCTTGGTCATGGCACCACCGGAATCGCATAAAGATCCGGAGTGGTTAATGCAGATCATCAATGACTACAAAGTGACAACCATGCACTTTGTACCGTCTATGCTTGCTGCGTTTATGGCATCGATAGAAAACAGTCATGAACAAGGTGAGCGTGTCGCTCGAAGCTTACAGCGTGTTTTCTGTTCTGGTGAGGCATTATCGAAAGAACTGTCTAATCAATATGCACGCTGGATAGAGGCGCCATTACACAACTTATATGGTCCAACTGAGGCGGCGGTTGATGTGACGTATTGTCCGGCTTTTGGTTCTATTTTAGCTGAAAGCTTAGGGACGAGTGTGCCGATCGGTCTACCCGTATGGAATACGCAGGTGTATGTGCTAGATAGCTTCCTGAGAGAAACGCCAGTGGGTGTCCCCGGTGAGTTGTATCTAGCTGGTGATCAATTGGCTATCGGCTATTTGAACCGCAGTGGATTAACGGCAGACAGGTTTATTGCGAATCCGTTCTCGAGTGGGGAGCGTATGTACCGTACAGGAGATGTTGTTCGTTGGCTACCCTCTGGAAAAATCGAATACCTTGGTCGAAGTGATGATCAATTAAAAATTCGTGGTCAACGGATTGAACTGGGAGAAATCGAAACGGCGCTTCAATCGCTTGCAGGTGTTAAGCAGGCCCTTGTCTGTGCAAAATCCTTGAGTAATGAAAAGGCCATGGCGGGTGCGGATGATCGCCAGCTTGTGGGTTATGCGATCCTCAATGATGGTGTCGAAACGGAGAGCGAAACTCTGCGCAGCAAACTGGCAGAGCATTTGCCAGCTCACATGGTTCCTGTTGCCATTATCTTGATGGAAGAATACCCATTAAGTGCCAACGGCAAACTTGATCGCAAAGCGTTGCCTCTCCCGAGTGACGTTGTTACTGGTTCTGGGCGAACGGCACGACCAGGGATGGAAACTCAACTTGTGAGCATATTTGCTGACGTGTTAGGGCTGGATACTCTGTCTGCAGAAGATGATTTCTTTGCCTTAGGTGGTCACTCATTAATGGCAATGAAGCTGGCAGCAGATATTCGTCGAATTCTTAATGTTCCTGTGACCATTGGTCAAATCATGGTGAATCCAACACCAGAGAAACTGACGGCATTATTATTAGACGATGAAGCGCTAAACGATCCAACTCTTGCTGGCTTTGGTGAAGTCCTGCCAATAAGAGCGGGATCTGGTCCTGCGCTCTTCTGCATCAATTCCGCCTCTGGCTTCGCGTGGCAATATACAGGTTTACCTAAATATCTGGATGGTCACTATCCAGTGTTTGGTCTGCAATCACCACGTCCAAATGGTGCCATCTCTGCGGGGCGAGACATGGAAGATGCTTGTGATATTCATATGAAAGCATTGAAGCAATTACAGCCTGAAGGGCCATACCATTTACTAGGCTATTCCTTTGGTGGAACAGTAGCTCAAGCATTGGCATCTAAACTGCGACGTCAAGGTGAAGAAGTTGCATTCTTAGGCTTGCTAGATACCTACCCACCTGAAGGCCAAGATTGGGAAGGGCCAATGAATGAAGAGGCGCAAGACGAGATCGAAAGAGAAAAGGATTTGTTCTTAGCAGCAAATGACATTACAGATGATGAATTGGACAAGCAACGTATGGCGATGTTTAAAGATATTACATCGAACTATGAAGATGCTGTTCGGCTATTATCTAGTGCAAAATCATCACTTTATGATGGTGAGGTGAATTTGTTTGTGGCTGAACGTACCTTACCGGAGGGGTATGACATTGATGCGCATTGGAAGCCATTTATTACCAGCTTGCACAAGCATTATTTTGAGTGTTCGCACGAAGATATTATCGCGCCTGAAAACGTTGGTGATGTTGGGGAGCAGCTAAATACGTTGCTTAGTGGACTCCCAAGTTTGAAGTAACAAAAATAAAACCGGCGAAATCGCCGGTTTTTTATTTTCAGCCCTAAACCACCTACTTCAGTAGGTGGTTATCATCCGTTTCGGCTTTGCCTGTAAAACTACTCATGCTAA
>NZ_JAWOTE010000031.1:0-40697 GCF_033338695.1 Vibrio sp. Vb1166
AAGAATTTGCTTGGCGACCATAGCGTTTTGGACCCACCTGATTTCCATGCCGAACTCAGAAGTGAAACGAAATAGCGTCGATGGTAGTGTGGGGCTTCCCCATGTGAGAGTAGAACATCGCCAGGCTTTAGTTTTATTTTCACTTTTTCGAAAAGTGAAGACAAAAGCGGACGCTTGCTTATCAAAGCGAGTGATGCCACTGCGGAGTGGTAGTTCAGTTGGTTAGAATACCGGCCTGTCACGCCGGGGGTCGCGGGTTCGAGTCCCGTCCACTCCGCCACTTATATTAAGCCTCAGTCGAAAGACTGAGGCTTTTTTCGTTTTGGTTAACCGACTTACCTTAAACCCACTTTCATATTGAAACCTTGCATCGAGAGGTAGGCTTCCCTCTGGTTATGCTTTCTAAGCCCTGTCATGAGTGAAGTGGAACGCAGTTTTGTGTGGTTCCTGCAGTCTCGAGCGCTAGTTTTGAGCCCCTGTGCTTAACTTACCAAAGCTTCCTTTATTATTACCTGGAAAATTTATTCAATAGGTTATGTTATTTTCGGGGGAGATTTCTCTGCTTTAGATGTTTTGATTTAGCCATAGGCGCTTATTAATATAAACTCAGCGCATTTAAAACTTTCCAAACATGGATTTTGTTTTGTCGACCTATTTAAGCCAGTGTCTTAAAGTATATTCGCTACTTCTTCCCTCTAACCCTCTCCAACCTTCAAAGCCACCACTACGTACGTATAACGTGAGCGGTATAGGTGCTTTCATAGCTGTGTTTGCTGAGTAAGCAGTTCACCTGGTACATTGACTGAGGAAAAGTCTTCTTTCTGTGGACCTTCGTGTAAGTCACGATAGTTTTAATAATTATCTGGTACTTTTTATTCTAAAGGTGTACGCTTCACATCGAATATTTTTTCAACAGTAAATCATGTTATATCTCTTGTTTAAAAGCTTTGTAAGAAGGCTGAACTCCATGCAAAAAACGCGATGAAGTGTTGCTCGGAGTCTTAAATTAATCTTCATCAGGTGTTTTATGTGTGGGTAGCTTCGCTGAAGTTATACGCAGGAGCTTGTACACCTGATAAAAGAGAAGAGATGGCCGGTGATATTTCATCATCGGCCTTTTTGTATCTGTTAAGCAGCTACAAAGCATTACCCAGTATTGAAATAAGGGCCGGTATTGATCACCGGCCCTTTTTTATTTGGTTGAAAACATGAGTATTTTACAAGTTAAAAATTTGTCTTATCAGATAGCTGATAAGACGTTATACAACAACGTGACCTTTCGTATTAACGTGGGAGAGAAAATAGGTATCACCGGAGCGAATGGTGTTGGAAAAAGCACCTTATTGAAACTGCTTTTCGGTGAATTATCTGCAGATAAGGGCTGCATTGAATGGTTACCAAACCTTGAGGTGGGGTATTTAGAACAACATTTTAAGATCGATAATGTGCTGACAGTTCATGAGTATTTAAAGGGCTCTTTTGAGAGTTTATACGCTGCAGAGCAAAAGCTTTGGACTTTGTATCATGCGATGACCGAGTCTCACTCTACATCTCTTTTAAGCCAAGTCGCTCGGCTACAGGCATATTTAGAAGATGAAGACTTCTATGCAATTAATACCAAAATTGAACGAGTTGCTGTAGGTCTTGGTATTTATCAATTTGGCTTAGATACACCGCTTGTCTCGCTAAGTGGCGGTCAAAGACACAAAGTCCTTTTAGGCAGGTTGTTACTTCGCAACCCCGATGTGTTAATTCTTGATGAGCCGACAAACTATCTTGATGCTCCGCACATTGAATGGCTAGTCGCGTTTCTCAATGATTACACTGGCACTGTTTTACTGGTTTCTCATGACATTGACTTCCTTAATCAAGTAGCGACCAGTATTTGTGATATTGATTATCAAACGGTCCGAAAATACAGCGGCACTTATGTCAAAGCAATGCAGCAAAAGCATCACGACGGTGCTTTGTTAGAAAAGCAATATAAGGCTCAGCAAAATGAAATTCGAAAGTTAGAGCAATTTATTGCCAAAAATGGCGCTGGAGTTAACGCGAGTCTTGCTAAAGGGCGTAAGAAAAAACTGGATAAAATCGAACGTATTCAACTGAATAATGTAGAGAAAGTATCGATGTTTGACTTTGCTTACCAGCCCATTGGGCAACCGAATGTGATTGACGCAAAAGCGTTGATGATCGGTTATCAGCAGCCTCTGCTTCCAGTATTTGATATCACGTTAGCGCGCGGGGAAAAGTTGGTTGTTGCTGGCTTTAACGGCGTAGGTAAGTCGACCTTACTTAAAACCCTGATGGGGGAGATCGAGCCACTCTCTGGTGAGGTGGTATTGGCAAAAGGTGCAATGATTGGTTATTTTTCTCAAGATTTGTCTTGGCGCCATCCTCAGAACACGCCTGAACAGGAGCTGTGCTCTTGTGCGCCAACAATCTCAAGCAAAGAGTCACGCAAGCTATTAGCTCGCTTTGGGATCACGGGGGATAAGACGCAGCGCCACTTAGATACATTGAGCGGTGGTGAGCAAACTCGGGTGAAACTGTGTTGTTTATCGGTTCAGAAATGCAATGTTTTGCTGTTGGACGAACCAACAACACATTTGGATAGCAGCAGCAAAAATGCGCTTAAAGAGGCTCTCCAGCGCTTTTCCGGTAGCGTGATTGTGGTATCTCATGAGAAGGCATTTTTGCAATCTTGGCCTGATAGAGTTTTAGATATTTCGTTGCTCACTTGTGCTGAATCGAAAACAGAACAGGAGGTGGAGCTATGATGCAGTCCATGATCCTATTTCTCGTTGCTTTTCTTGTTGGTGCTGATGAGTTGATGCTTGGATCTATTCTTGAACCTATCGGAAATGATTTAAGTGTTCAACCGAGTCAGGTGACCTTATTTATTACGGCATATAGTTTAGCCATAGCAATTTTCGCTCCTTACTTGGGCCGTTTATCAGACCGAGTTGGGCGTATTCGAATCATGGTGCCTGCTTGCTTTGTATTTGGGGTTGCGTCTATTACGACGGGCATAGTTCATGATTTTGAACTTGCTATTGCAACTCGAGTGATCACTGGTATTGCAAGTGCAGGCATGTTGCCAATTGCATTCGCGTTAGCGGGAGACGCGAAGGGTAATAGAGCGATGCGTCAAATTGTGATGGTTCAGGCGGGATTAACGCTAGGTATGATAACCAGCCCGGCGATCGGAGCATTGTTGACCCAGCTTTTATCATGGCGTGCCGCTTTTATTATTTTGGGCGTTGCGGCTCTTCTTGTCAGTGCCATGATCGTAGTGTTCATGAACAACAAGCATAATGAGTCCAAGAAGTCAGATACTCTGCCACCTATCGCAGACGTCATTCATCTTCCAGGCGCGTTGAGAGCGATTCTAGCGATGTGTTTAGGCCTAGGGGGAGGTATTGGTGTATTTAACCTGATAGGCCTTCATATTCGAGATACCAGCGATTTGGCGCTCGGTTGGGTGGGCGCTATTTATGCAGCTCTAGGGATCGTGAGTGTGGTTGGAAATATGTGCGTGGCGAGAGCTTATCGCTGGCTTGGTAGCTCTCGAGCCGTTATGCGAGTGGCCTTAATGGTGTGCATACCTTGCAGTGCATGGGTGTTCTCAAATGAGATGAGTACGGTGACCGCTTATCTTCCAGCTCTAGTGCTCTGGTCTCTCGCTGGAGGGGTTGGTTCTCCGGCATTACAAGCACATATCGCAAGCTTATCTGATGAATATCGAGGTGTGTTAATGTCTTTTGGAATGAGTATGATGCACTTTGGTGTCGCGATTTGGTCTGCCTTGGCGGGCTTCGCGTATTCTATAGGCAATGAATGGGTCGCTTTCGTGGCTTTGCTATTGTTTGGCTCAGCAGTAGTTATCTTAAAGCCAGTTGGTAATACTGAACAAAGTGAGCGTTATTCGTAGTGTTTTAGTAGATAAAGAAAAGCCGTTACCTAAAAAGGTAACGGCTTGTTCCAAATACTTTTTGAAAAACGGTCTTAGTTCATGCCGTATTTCTTAAGTTTCTTGCGAAGAGTACCGCGGTTGATACCCATCATAGTTGCTGCGCGAGTTTGGTTACCGCGAGTGTACTGCATGATAGTATCTAGTAGTGGCTGTTCAACTTCAGCTAGAACTAATTCGTATAGTTCTGTTACTTCCTGGCCGTTTAGTTGAGCAAGGTAGTTTTTAAGAGACGCTTTAACAGAGTCACGTAAAGGCTTCTGAGTAATCTGGTCTTGTGACGTTACTGTAGTTACTGTTAATGCTTCTGAAGTCAGATTTTGTTCGAACATATTCGGTCTAGCTCTTCTCTTAATTATGATGCAACGTTATCAAAATAACCTTCTAACGCCTCAATTTGCAGCGGAGCTGCGTCGATAGCGTTGAAGGTACGGCGAAACTCACTTGCCTGTTCATGCTCTTTCAGGTACCACCCAACGTGCTTGCGCGCGATACGTGGACCTAAGAACTCCCCATAAAACTCATGCAGAGCATTTACATGACCAAGCATAATGGTTTTCACTTCCTCAGTTGGAAGTTCCTCCATTGTGGTGCCGTTTTCCAAATAGTGATGGATTTCCTGGAAAATCCAAGGACGACCCTGGGCAGGGCGTCCAATCATTAAAGCGTCTGCACCGGTGTACTCCAGTACAAATTTGGCTTTCTCCGGGCTATCGATATCACCGTTCGCGATAACCGGAATTGAAATCGCCTCTTTTACCGCTTTAATGCTGTCATATTCGGCCTCACCTTTGTACATACATGCTTTCGTTCTGCCATGCAGAGCAAGAGCTTGTATGCCGCAGTTTTCGGCTAATTTAGCGATCTGGACACAGTTCTTGTTGTCTGTATCCCAGCCAGTTCGAGTCTTTAACGTTACAGGAACGTCCACTGCATTCACGACCGCTTTCAAAATCTCTTCGATAATGTTTGGGTATTGAAGCAGAGCAGAGCCCGCTAGCTTCTTATTCACTTTTTTTGCCGGGCAGCCCATGTTGATGTCGATGATTTGTGCACCGTTCTCAACACTGAATTGAGCTGCGTCCGCCATAAGCTGTGGATCGGAACCCGCAATCTGTACAGAGCGAATGCCCGATTCGCCCTCGTGTACCATGCGCTGTTTCGACTTTGACGTTCCCCATAGTTTTGGGTTAGCAGACATCATTTCACTGACGGCCATTCCCGCACCATAGCGAAGACACAACTCGCGAAACGGTCTATCCGTTACACCAGCCATAGGGGCTACGATTAGATTGTTCTTAAGTTGATAGTTTCCGATTTTCAAAACGTCATCACAGTTCTGTACCAGCAAGGGCGCGCATTTTACGCATTTTTTCACTGCGTGAAAAGACTAATATTTGAGCATTTACAAATTGTTTTTGTAAATTGTATGAATTTCAAACAATTAGCTCTGAAAACCTTGTCTAGCCTTGCTTACGACCAGAGATGCGACACCATTCACTTTGCTCAACAATCGGGTCAATGTGAAGCTCGTCACGGTAATAGTTCGCAACATCTTCAGCTTGAGTGTCTAATACGCCGGACATAGCGAGGTCGCCATTTGGCTTAACTAGTCCTTTGATGATAGGTGCAAGTTCACGTAAAGGTCCCGCAAGGATGTTGGCCACAACGACGTCAGCGACGAGACCTTCTGGTTGATTTTGCGGTAAGTAAACTTCTAGTTTGTCTGCAACGCCATTACGCTCAGCATTGTCTTTTGAAGCAAGCAGGGCTTGAGGATCAATGTCGATCCCTATCACTTTTTCAGCGCCCAGTTTGATCGCTGCGATCGCAAGAATACCTGAGCCACAACCGAAGTCGATAACGGTCTTACCGCTTAAGTCCATGCTTTCTAGCCACTCAAGACAAAGTGCTGTTGTAGGGTGAGTACCCGTACCGAATGCAAGGCCTGGATCCAACATAACATTAACAGCGTCAGGATCTGGAATGTCGCGCCAGCTTGGGCAAATCCATAGGCGTTCACCAAATTTCATTGGGTGGAAGTTTTCCATCCATTCGCGTTCCCAGTCTTTATCTTCAAGCTGTTCTACTTTGTAAGCAAAATTGTCAGCCAGCATATTGCTCGCTTTAATTTGGTCGATGATGAAGTTAGTGTCTGCTTCTGCATCATACAGTGCCAGAATATCAGTATCGCCCCATAAGCGAGTTTCGCCAGGTAGAGGTTCGAATACAGGTGTATCCTGCGCGTCTAAGAATGTAACAGACAGCGCGCCAGTCTCTTCCATTAGCATATCGCCGATTTGCTCAGCGTTTTCATTGGTCGCGTTGAGTTTGATTTGAATCCAAGGCATTGGTTTTTGCTCTTAAAGTGAATGAAGTGGCGCAGAGTTTACCAGAACTCTACGATTTGTTTGAGTATATACCCAAATAAGCCGATTTATATGTTGAGCCCTTTGCGTACATATAAAACAAAAATGCCCACGGGAGTGGGCATTTTTTAAGACGTTTGCTTAGGCTTATTGTAAGCCAAGCTTCTTCTCTAGGTAGTGGATGTTTGCACCACCGTGTTGGAAGTTTTCGTCATTCATAATGGAGAATTGCAGTGGCACGTTAGTTTTGATGCCTTCGATGATCATCTCACCCAGTGCGTTTTTCATACGTGCAATCGCTACATCACGGTTCTCACCGTAAGTGATCAGTTTACCAATCATTGAATCGTAATGAGGTGGTACTGTGTAGCCTGTGTAGATATGAGATTCCCAACGTACACCCATACCGCCAGGAGCGTGGAAACGCTCGATCTTACCCGGAGATGGTAGGAAGCGCTCAGGGTCTTCTGCGTTGATACGACACTCAATCGCATGGCCACGGATCTTAATATCATCTTGAGTGAATGACAGAGGCTGACCCGCTGCAACACGAAGCTGTTCTTTGATTAGGTCGATGCCAGTAACCATCTCTGTTACTGGGTGCTCTACTTGAATACGAGTGTTCATTTCGATGAAGTAGAACTCACCGTTCTCGTATAGGAATTCAAACGTACCTGCGCCGCGGTAACCGATCTCGATACATGCACGAGTACAGCGTTCACCGATGTACTTACGCATTTCTTCTGTGATACCAGGTGCTGGAGCTTCTTCCACTACTTTTTGGTGACGACGTTGCATTGAACAGTCACGCTCACCAAGGTGGATTGCGCCGCCTTGACCGTCAGCAATAACCTGAACTTCAACGTGACGAGGGTTTTCTAGGAATTTCTCCATGTAAACCATGTCATTGTTGAACGCCGCTTTTGCTTCAGCACGTGTCATTGCAATAGCTTGGATAAGGTCTTTCTCTGCGCGAACAACACGCATACCACGACCGCCGCCGCCGCCAGATGCTTTGATGATTACTGGGTAACCAATGCGCTTAGCAAATGCTTTGTTTTTCTCTTCGTCATTGTCTAGAGGGCCGTCAGAACCCGGTACACAAGGAACGCCTGCTTTCTTCATTGCATTGATAGCAGATACTTTATCGCCCATTAGGCGGATAGTGTCTGCCTTTGGACCAACGAAGATGAAACCACTGCGCTCAACTTGCTCTGCGAAGTCTGCGTTCTCAGACAGGAAGCCGTAACCTGGGTGGATAGCCACAGCACCAGTCACTTCTGCTGCAGAAATGATGCGTGGAATGTTTAGGTAGCTGTCGATACCACGAGCAGGGCCGATACATACGGTTTCGTCTGCGAGTAGTACGTGCTTAAGATCGCGGTCCGCTGTTGAGTGAACAGCGACGGTCTTAATACCTAATTCTTTACAAGCGCGAAGAATACGAAGTGCAATTTCACCTCGGTTCGCGATGACTACTTTGTCTAGCATAAGGCAAGCCCCGCTTATTCGATTACAACAAGAGGTTGGTCGAATTCAACTGGTTGGCCGTCTTCAGCTAGGATTGCTGTAACAACGCCAGATTTGTCCGCTTCGATTTGGTTCATCATTTTCATTGCTTCAACAATACATAGAGTATCGCCAGCATTTACTTTCTGACCCACTTCTACGAATGCTTTAGAGTCTGGGCTTGGAGAGCGGTAGAAAGTACCAACCATTGGAGAAAGAACTTGGTGACCTGCAGGTGTTGCTGCTGGAGCTTCTGCTGCTGGCGCTTCCGCTACTGGTGCCGCTGCTACTGGAGCAGGTGCCGCCGCTGGAGCTGCTGCGTAGTGAATTGGTGCTTGAGGGGCTGCAGTGCCATGACGGCTGATGCGCACTGACTCTTCACCTTCAGAGATCTCTAGCTCAGCAATGCCAGACTCTTCAACTAACTCAATTAGCTTCTTGATTTTACGAATATCCATCTTTTCTTTCTCTTTTATCTTGTGATTAAGACAACCCTCGTAGGGTTGCAGAGTGTTAGGGTTACTTTGCCTGTAGCTTATTGATCGCTGCAGACAGAGCAAATTCATAACCTTGTGCGCCTAAACCGCAAATCACACCCTCTGCTTTATCTGACAGGTAAGAGTGATGACGGAATGGTTCACGTGCGTGCACATTTGATAAGTGCACCTCAATAAATGGGATGGCGACGCCAAGTAATGCATCTCGCAGCGCCACACTAGTATGAGTGAAAGCCGCTGGATTGATGATGATGAAGTCAATCTTGCCATAGGCAGCGTGAATGGCTTCAATCAGTTCGTACTCACGATTTGATTGTAGGTGTTCCAGTTCTACCCCAGCGTTATGGGCTTGCTCTGTAAGAGTATCCACAACTTGAGCTAAGGTACTGTGACCATAGTGTGTCGGTTCGCGCAGACCCAATAGATTAAGATTTGGTCCGTTTAGAACAAGAATCCGTGACTTTGCAGACATTGTGTTGCTATCTTCCCTTATCGTGAGTGGAACGTTTATATTCCCAAATATACGATAGTTCAGCACGATTTTTTTGTTAAAACCGAGCAAATTTTAAAAAATCGACCAAGATTATAGCTAATTCATAGCAATTAGCAGCAATTTACTGGTCTAATCTCCTAATAGCCACTCTCGTTTCTGTAACCAAGTTAACAAAAACAACATAATTGCCATATTTTTTGTGTGGCCAATTTGTGCACTAAAGCAAAAAACCGCCATGAGTGATGGCGGTTTTTAAAGTGCTTTTAAAACAGTTGGTTGAATTTATGCCAATTCTGCTTTCTCTGCGATAAGTTTATCTACAACGCTCGGATCGGCAAGCGTTGATGTGTCTCCGAGGTTGCTAGTATCACCCGTTGCAATTTTACGCAGGATTCGACGCATGATCTTACCAGAACGAGTCTTCGGTAAGGAATCCGTCCAGTGCAGTACATCTGGTGTTGCAATTGGACCAATTTCTTTACGCACCCAATCTTTCACTTCTTTGTGTAGCTCTGCTGACGGGAATTCACCATCGTTCAAGGTAATGTAAGCGTAGATAGCTTGGCCTTTGATATCATGCGGAATGCCCACAATAGCGGCCTCAGCAATTTTATGATGTGCGACAAGAGCCGATTCTATTTCAGCGGTACCCATGCGGTGACCCGACACGTTTAGTACGTCATCAACACGGCCCGTGATCCAGTAGTAACCGTCTTCGTCACGACGAGCCCCATCACTAGTAAAGTACATTCCCTTAAAGGTTGAGAAGTAGGTCTGTTCAAAGCGCTCGTGGTCGCCATAAACAGTACGCATCTGACCTGGCCATGAATCAAGGATCACCAAGTTACCTTCTGCTGCGGTTTCTTCAATGATGTTGCCCATGTTATCAACCAGTGCAGGTTGGACTCCGAAGAATGGTCGAGTTGCTGAGCCTGGTTTTAAATCTGTTGCGCCTGGTAGTGGTGCAATTAAGATACCGCCGGTCTCTGTTTGCCACCAAGTATCAACGATAGGCGAGCTCTCGTTACCAATCGTTTTGTAGTACCACTCCCACGCTTCAGGGTTGATAGGCTCACCTACTGAACCCATCACACGTAAGCTTGAACGAGATGTCCCTGCTACCGCTTCGTTACCTTTTGCCATTAGTGCACGAATAGCGGTTGGCGCAGTGTAGAGAATGTTCACTTGGTGCTTATCAACCACTTCACTCATACGAGCCGTGCTTGGGTAGTTTGGAACACCTTCAAACAGAATGGTTTTGGCCCCGTTCGCTAGTGGACCATAAATTAGGTAAGTATGGCCTGTAATCCAGCCCACATCCGCGGTACACCAGAAGGTTTCTCCTGGTTGATAATCGAAGACATATTTAAAGGTCATTGCCGCGTAGACGAGGTAACCGCCTGTAGTATGTAGTACGCCTTTAGGTTTACCTGTCGAGCCAGATGTGTAGAGGATGAACAGCGGGTCTTCGGCTTTCATCTCTTCTGGTGGGCAAACGTCAGAAACGTTGGCTGTTGCTTCGTGCCACCAAACATCACGGTGTTCATGCCATTCAACATCACCACCTGTACGTTTAAGCACGACGACTTTATTGATGGTTTTTACGTCTGGGTTGGTTAGTGCTTCATCCACGTTCTTTTTCAGTGGAACAGCGCGTCCGCCACGTACGCCTTCGTCTGCGGTGATCACGACTTTAGCGTCAGAGTCGATGATACGGCCGGATAGCGCTTCTGGTGAGAAACCGCCAAATACTACGGTGTGAACCGCACCAATACGGGTACAAGCGAGCATAGCCACTGCAGCTTCTGGCACCATTGGCATGTATAGACACACCACGTCGCCCTTGCGTACGCCTTGCTCTTTCAATGCGTTGGAGAATTTACACACTTCTTTGTGCAGTTCGTTGAAAGTGAGTGTTTTGTCGTCGGCTGGATCATCGCCTTCCCAAATGATGGCGACGTCATCCCCGTGTTCTGCAAGATGACGGTCAATACAGTTAGCCGAGACGTTCAGTGTGCCATCTTCAAACCAGCGAATATCAACATGGCCAGTGTCGAAAGAAGTGCTTTTTACTTTGGTGAAAGGTTTGATCCAATCAACGATTTTGCCGTGTTCGTTCCAGAAGCCCTCTGGATCGGTTACCGACTGCTGATACATGGCTAAGTAAGTATCATTATCCGCGTGTGTATGAGTTTTAATATTTTCTTTTACCGGATAAACGTGGGCTTCGCTCATGGCTTCTCTCCTTGTGCCTTATTTCTCGGCCTTACACCAATCTAGATAAGATTTTGAATATATTTTTGTAGGGCTGTTTTTTGGTTCTAAATAACTTGGTCGTGGTAATGACGACGTTGTGCTTATAACTGTCAGTCACCGCGCGTATTTCCACAATTAGACTTTAGGATGAGAGTGATAGAAGCGCCGGGAAATCGCTGAAACAAAAGTATTTCTGGGAGCTAGGTCAACTGATTTTTATGTATACGGTGCGGTTAGGTTGGGTAAATCGCCTTTCGTTAAGCGGACAAAGACCAAAGCGGCAGAAATCGCGTCTTGCAAGGCGTCGTGTTTGTCTTGGATAGGAAGTTCGAGGTGTTTACAAATGGCATCCAGACTTAAGTCGAAATAGGCATTCGGCAAATGTCGTTCCAACTTATCGTGATAAATCTGACTGACCTCGATAAGTGGGTTAGGAAGTGGGAAGCCAAGTTGCCGCAGACAAGCAAGGTCTAAGATCTTTTTATCGTAACGAATGTGATAGCCCACAAGTGGTCGGTTGCCGATAAAGTCGAGCAGCTCGAGCAGAGCCTCTTTTTCACTGATGCCATCGACTAAGTCTTGGTGGCGAATTCGATGGATCTTGACCGAGCCTGAGTCGAGCGATTGCGGCGCGCGTAAGCGGACTTCAAATGGTTGACTGGTGATGATGCGGTTGTCGATGATCTTGGTGGCTGCAATAGTCACCAGCTCGGCGCGATTTGGGTCAAGGCTGGTGGTTTCGCAGTCAAGAGAGACGTATTCTGTTTTATCTGGCGTGCAAAACAGCGACTGATAAGGCGAACCTTTCAGTTTGTAGTGCCAGTATTTGCGTTGTAACCAGTTCATTGCCTACGCCTCTGTGATTTATGAAAATCAGGGTTAATCACGAATTTGATAATGGAAGCCTAAAAATTGCTTAAATTTCTTCACCACATGTAAGCTGTGGCGAAGCAAATCACGCTCAGTTCTATCCAGTTGTTTAATATCAATGTTATTCAACGCTTCTTGCTTTTTGAGTTGCTGATTAAGGCGAAGTTTAAAGAACAATTTCAGTGCTTCGTTGAGATTATCTGCCGTTTCGGATTCTAAGATGCGCTTATTTCTCAGAGCTTCAATGCGCTCAAACGTGTTCTTCTCTTCAATGGCATATTCCAAAGACAAGGTGCGAATGCCGTGTACAATTGGGAAAATACCGCCGCGTTTAATGTCCAATCCGTCTTTAGCACTTTTTACGTTGCCAAACAGAGTTAGGGGCACAGAAAACTGCAAGGCAGGGCGAGTAAAGTCAGACAATATCAACATGCGATCTTTCATTGTGTTACGAAGATGCGCCGCAATTGGAGCCAGCAGCTCGCAATTCCCAGCAACAGCATGGGCGTCACTGAAAATGGCTAAGTCCATGATTTGTTCTGGTTCGGCTTTAGCTATCCAGTGGTTTAGGGTGCTTATCCATTCTTGCTGTGTTTTGACCCATTTCGGGTTGTTAACCATCACTTTACCAGGGCAAAGTGGATAACCGAGCTGTTGTAGGGTGTGTGTGAAGGATCGCATCACTTGTTCGCAATGAGGCCATTCCAAACCATCTTGAATAATCAGGGCATTGTCTTGATCGGTTTTGAGAATTTGCTCTCCTCGGCCTTCAGAGCCGAGTACGATCAAGCAACAATGGTCGTGCAAGGCTGGTGGTATCACTAACTCGAACGCTTTCTCGATAATTTGTTCGTTTACGGCTGAGATCAGCTCCATGATGAAGCGAGTGCGGATGCCGTTTTTCAATAAGCTCTCGACCAATTGACGTTGGCGGTTTGAGGCCAAAGCGAGCTCTTCCACGCTGCTTGCTCGAGCAATACTGAGCGTTAACACGTGAGAGTGGGTTGAAAACGCGCTGAGAATTTGGGTCATATCCAGCATGCCGACGGCTCGGTTGCCTTCACATACCATGAGGCGTTTCATTCTATTTCTGGTCATTGTGATCATGGCGTTGAATAGAAAGTCACCATCATCAACGTGATAAACAGGAAAGCTCGCGATCTCACCCACTGGTGTGTCGAGCGCGCAACCATCTATCATCACAGAATGCAGCATATTAGTACGAGTCACTATTGCGTACGGGTGGGCTGATGGCCATTTTTCCAATCGTGGATCATCGCCATGGAGTTGAACCAATGCAGCGTCAATCCCATTTTCTTTTAAGGAACGTGTTACCTCGTTAATTGGTGTATTTGGTTCAAGGATCATCGGTGGGTGATAAATGCTGCGGTCAACTTTAGTGAGAATAAACTCCGCTAAGTTTTGCTGTTGATGGGCCGCTTCGATGAGCTCTTGCCGTTTCGATAAATTGTTATCGAAATAGGCTGCAAACTGGCCATTTTCGTTGTAAAGGGCAAGGAAAATTTCTTTCGGCAGTAGGTAAGAGAGCGTGTCCTCAAGCGCGATGTAGTGATGACGTACCTTGTCTTCAAGTAACGAGCGTACATCGAACATATCGTCGTTGGCATAATGTGCGAACACTTCCTGTTGATCGTTGGAGCGCTCTTCTACCGCGCCTTTGATCAGAATATGTAAGTGGGGGTTCTTCTGTCCGCAGGATAAAATAACATCTCGAGCTCGATAGTAGGCGACGTCCAGAGACGATCGCAGTCGCGTTTGTTGTGCTTCAGTTAAGCGATCGAACGGTGGAGATTGCATGTTAAATTTGTCAGGCATGAGAACACCCAATAATGATGGAAGGAACACTCTCTAAGTCTGACAAATTTCTTACCGGAAGCCAGACGACTTTGGTCTAAATTACGATGTTTTCGCTTGAAGATGCCAAATGTCGCAAAGTTAGTATTCCATCGAGGAAACGATAAGTTTCTTATTCTTCCCTTTTTATAATACGCATGGCGATCCATAATTCCCGGCTCGAACGTTGGTGTTCCCGTTTTAGGATATTAGTAATGTTGAAACCTTCTCCGTATGGCTGGATTTCCCAGTACTTTCTCGGATTCTTCTTTGCGTATGGCGTGTATCTGCCATTTTGGTCACTTTGGTTTAAGGATCAGGGCGTATCTTCGACAGATATCGGTTTGCTGGTCGGGTTAGGCCTTGCGACACGTTGTGTTGCCAATATCGTGATCACCCCACGAGTACACAAAGTCGAACATCTTATGCCTGCTTTACGTTGGTTGAGTTTCGCTGCCCTCCTTTTTGTTGGATTTCACTTTTTTACGGGTGGTAGCTTTTGGTTAATGGCACTAGCGACAGTGTTGTTCAATCTTTGTTGTGGACCGATTATTCCGTTGTCGGACGCGATGGCAAATTACTACGCTCGTCTGAAAATGCTCGATTATGGCCGCACGCGGCTATGGGGTTCGATCGCCTTTATCGCAGGCTCGACGGCAGTGGGCTACCTGGTGGCTGAATTTGGCTCCGATATGATCTTGTACACTGCGATGTTCGGCGTGTTTATCTCGTTGCTGTTTGCTATGCGACCGACTAACCCAATGCCTGTAACGCACGGTGGGCAAAGCGCAGAACGTCCAAAGCTGACCGCTCTTTTGACCGACAAGCCGATACTAAAATTCTTAGTGTTGGTGTCACTAATTCAGGGCAGTCATGCGGCTTACTACGGCTTTAGTGCGATTCACTGGAAGGCCGCTGGTCACTCGGAAGATGTCATTGGCTACTTGTGGAGCTTAGGAGTGGCCGCAGAAGTGGCAGTGTTTGCATTGAGTAAGCGCTTATTCGTAGGTTGGTCAATACGCGCGCTGTTTATTGCTGCTGCCGTTGGTGTAATGATGCGTTGGGGTATTACGGCGTCGACAACATCAATTATTGCTTTGGTGATTGTTCAACTATTGCATGGTGTGACTTTCGCTACCGCACACATTGCCGCGATCCAATATATCCAAAACTCCAAAGAAAATAAGATCGTAGCGTTGCAAGCGTTGTATAACGCGATTCCGTTGGGCGCATTTATCGCGTTAATGACCGTATTGAGTGGCTGGGGTTATGAGCACTGGGGACCGCTTGTGTTCTGGGGCATGGCCGCGATGGGGTTATTGGCTCTGTTCATCAAGCTTGATTCGCAAGACCCACATCAGGTGGTTGATGTATCAGACAAGCCACT
Organism: Vibrio sp. Vb1166; assembly: GCF_033338695.1. Taxonomy (NCBI): domain Bacteria; kingdom Pseudomonadati; phylum Pseudomonadota; class Gammaproteobacteria; order Vibrionales; family Vibrionaceae; genus Vibrio; species Vibrio sp. Vb1166. The sequence goes on from NZ_JAWOTE010000031.1 coordinate 15,209, forward strand.
TGAAACACAGAATTAGACTTATGTAACAAAGGTTAAAAACTAAGCTTTGTCTCCGTTATCAAAGCAGTGTTAAATGAAACCTCTCCCTCATGGAGAGGTTTTTTTATTCTCTTGCTTTAAAAGTAGCAAGAAAGGCAAGAAAGGATATCGGATGCAAGGATGGCTGGTGGTTCCCGTTTCTTTAGCGTATTTGGGAGCTTTATTTATCATCGCGTGGTACGGCGACATTCAGAAAAGGTGGCTAGCGCGCTGGCGGCCTTGGATTTATAGCCTTTCCATTGCGGTGTACTGTACATCGTGGACCTTCTACGGCACGGTCGGGCAAGCCAGCAGTAATCCTTGGTCTTTCTTGCCCATCTATATCGCCCCCATTTTAGTGTTTACCATCGGATGGCGCGTTTTAGCTCGGCTTATTTTGATTGCTAAACGGGAACACATCACGTCGATTGCTGACTTTATCGGAGCACGCTACGGTAAATCCCAAGGTTTGGCCGTGGTTGTTACGCTCATAGCGGTTGCGGGAATTTTGCCGTACATCGCTTTACAGCTGCGTGGTATCACTATGGGGCTTGAAATCATTGCACCAGAGCTGGCTACTGATTTTGGTTATCAAAACGATAGCGTGTCGTGGTTTGTTGTGGTCGCATTGGCGATTTTTACGATGCTATTCGGTACCCGCCACATTGATAACACGGAACACCATCGTGGGATGATGATGGCAATTGCCTTCGAATCCATTATCAAACTGCTGGCTTTTTTAGTGGTTGGTGTCTTCATTGTTTGGTTGGCGATGAACACCGAGAGTTTGAGCTTAATAGATGTTGCCGCACAGACGTATCAGTCACCAAATATCCCGACTATATTGATTCATACTGTACTCACGATGCTGGCGATCGTTTGCCTTCCGCGACAATTCCATACGATGGTGGTGGAAAATGAACGTGCTCAAGATTTGCACGTGGCGCGTTGGTTGTTCCCCATTTATCTGATCTTAATGGGGATTTTTGTCTTACCTATTGCATGGGTAGGGCAAGGTCTCTTGAGTGGCGCTTCGCCTGATACTTATGTCATCAGTGTGCCGATGTCGGTAGGGGCGAGTGAAATCGCCTTGCTTGCGTTTCTAGGCGGTACTTCAGCGGCAAGTGGCATGGTTATCGTATCGACGATTGCCTTAGCGATCATGGTCTCGAATGACTTGGTTATGCCATTGCTATTGCGTCGCATGCGACTGACGCAGCGTAACCATCACCATTTTTCTGAATTATTACTGCGGATCCGCCGTGGTTTGATTTTAGTTTTGTTGATTGGCGCGTGGTGTTTCTATCAAGCGTTGGACACCATTCATTCACTTTCTGCTATCGGCTTTCTATCGTTCGCGGCTATCACGCAATTCGCTCCTGCGCTGGTTGGCGGTATGTATTGGCGTCAAGGGAATAAGAAAGGTGTGTATGTTGGCCTCGCGGTGGGTTTTGCTACCTGGTTGATTACGTTAATGAGCCAAACAGACATGCTTGCCGGAGACGCCAGTAATAACTTCCTGATCTGGTTGATTACGCCACCAGAGGTATTGGCTAGCTTTGATATCGCGATTTCAGATTGGGGGATGATCCTCAGCGTGGTCGCTAATGCAGTGTGTTTTGTTGTGGTTTCTATGGCTACCCGACCAAGCCTAAGTGAGCGCTTACAATCGGCATCATTCGTTGGTACACCGTTGCCTGAAAGCGAAAATATGAGTCTGTACCAGAGCCGCGTTACGGTTGCAGAACTGGAAATGCTAGCATCCAGATTTGTAGGACGAACGCGAGTTAAAGCGGCGTTTCAAGCCTACTGGAGCCAACAACGAGAAGAGTTAATGCCGAATCAGCAAGCGCCATCTTCTCTGATTCGGCATACGGAGCGTGTGCTGGCAGGGGTATTTGGTGCATCTTCTGCTAAGTTAGTGCTTACTTCCGCTCTGCAAGGAAGAAACATGCAGCTTGAAGAGGTGGCGACTATCGTCGATGAAGCCTCTGAACTGTACGATTTTAGTCGGGGTTTACTCCAAGGCGCGATTGAGCATATTGGACAAGGTATTGCGGTCGTCGATAAGCAACTACGCTTGGTAGCGTGGAACCAACGCTATTTAGAACTCTTTGAATTTCCGCCAGGCCTGATTCAAGTAGGTCGACCGATTGCGGATGTGATTCGGCACAATGCAGAGCAGGGGTTGTGTGGCCCTGGTGACCCTGATGACCACGTCCGTCGCCGTGTTTATCACCTTGAGCAAGGGACTCGGCACACCTCTTCTCGGGTTCGTCCCGATGGTCGCGTGATAGAGGTGCAAGGTAACCCAATGCCAGGTGGTGGCTTTGTGATGAGCTTTACCGACATCACCGTATTCCGTGATGCAGAGCAAGCACTGAAAGACGCCAACGAGACATTGGAAGAAAGGGTACGTCTGCGGACTCGAGAATTAGAACAACTTAACAAGCAACTGGTGGAAGCGACGCAGCGCTCGGATTTGGAATCGAAGTCCAAATCACGGTTCTTGGCGGCAGTAAGCCATGACTTGATGCAACCGCTCAACGCGGCGCGTCTATTCGCTTCTTCACTATCGGAAGTCGCCAAAGACAGCGAAGCCAAAAAGCTGTCAGCACACATTGAAAGTGCTTTAGAGGCTGCCGAAGACTTAATTGGAGATTTGCTGGATATCTCGCGTTTGGAATCGGGCAAGTTGGAAGTCAACGTGCATGGCTTTGCGTTAAATGATGTGTTATCGAATTTGAATGCTGAGTTTAGTGCGTTAGCCAAACAGCAAGGTATAGAGTTCACGATGATTCCGTCCTCACTCATGGTTAAGTCGGATCCCAAACTGCTGCGCCGTGTGGTGCAAAACTTCCTGACCAATGCGTTTCGTTATAACCCGAATGGCAAAGTCGCACTCGGTGTTCGCCGCGTGAAAGGGCGAGTGCGTATTGATGTATGGGATAATGGAGTGGGGATTGAAGAAGAGAAGCAGCAAGAGATTTTTGAAGAGTTTAATCGCGGAACTCAAGTTCGTTCCGACCAAGGCCTCGGACTTGGTTTGGCGATTTCGAAAGGAATTGCTCAGGTACTTGGGCATGAAATTTCGATGCGCTCTTGGGTTGGAAAAGGCAGTGTTTTTTCCATCACCCTAGATAAAGCTGATCATGTTCAGCCTCATCCAGTTCACGTGGCGATGAATAAGCAATCTGAACTCGGTCATCTGAGAATCCTTTGTGTCGATAATGAGCCTGACATTCTAGTCGGCATGGAAAACTTACTTTCCCGATGGGGTTGCGATACACGAGTTGCGATTGATTTAGTTGAAAGTCTACAAGCGCTTGAGGATGGTTGGATTCCGGATGTAATTTTCTCCGATTACCGACTTGATGATGGTCGTACTGGTTTAGAAGTGTTACAGCAATGCCGCCTGAGATTAGGCCACAGCTTTGAAGGCGTCATCATCAGTGCAGATCGTACCGATGATATGCTTGATGGCATCAAAGCAAATGGGTTCAGCTTTATTGCTAAGCCAGTTAAGCCGCTTAAGCTGCGTTCGGTGCTCAATCGAGTCGCTTAGGATTGGAGTGTTTGAAAAATCGCTATAAAAGAGACCTCCGAATGGAGGTCTCGATGTTTGTAATCTTAGTTGATAGGCTGAGTTTGCCGTTTATTCTGCGACGCCGCCTTGGGTCAGTTTGGCTGGATTAAGCAATCGCTCTAGTGTGGCTCTATCCAAATCAGTTTCTTCTTCCGCGACATCAATAATCGCGCGTCCCTGTTTGTAGGCTTTTTTCGCGACTTCTGCCGCTTTTAGGTAACCAATGACCGGGTTGAGAGCCGTGACCAAAATTGGGTTTTTGGCGAGTGCTACATCCAAGTTATCTTGGCGAACTTCAAACGTCGCAATGGCTTTGTCAGCTAAAGCGGTTGCGCTGTTAGAGAGTAACTCGATGCTCTCCAATACGTTATGAGCAATAACTGGCAGCATGACGTTAAGCTGGAAGTTGCCCGCTTGGCCTGCGACGGTTATGGTGGTGTCATTACCAATGACTTGCGCTGATGCCATAGCTGCTGCTTCTGGGATCACAGGATTTACTTTGCCAGGCATGATGGAAGAACCCGGCTGCAAGCCTTGTAATTCAATTTCACCTAAACCAGCCAATGGGCCTGAATTCATCCAACGAAGATCATTTGCGATCTTCATGATCGCAACTGCTGCTGTTTTGAGCTGTCCCGACAGAGCGACGATCGCATCTTGACTGCTTAAATTGAAAAAGAAGTTATCACTGGCCGTGAACTGAATGCGAGTTGATTGGGTTAGGTTGCTAGCGAATAAGTCTGCAAAGCGTGGATCGGCATTGATCCCCGTTCCAACCGCCGTACCACCTTGGGCTAAGGCTTTTACAGCAGGAAGTGTTTGTTCAATCGCTTGTTTTGCATGCTCGATTTGGAACTGCCAACCGCCAAGTTCTTGAGCAAAGGTAATTGGCATCGCGTCCATTAAGTGGGTGCGACCGGTTTTTACAACATCTTTCAATGCTTGCTGTTTAGACTCTAGTGTTTGGCTGAGGTGTGACAGGGCCGGGAAGAGCTGTTTTTCGATGGCTAATGCTGCGCTAACTTGAATGGCCGTCGGTACCACATCGTTGCTGCTTTGCCCCATGTTGACGTGATCATTAGGGCTAACAGTGCCGCCTAGATGCTGGGAGGCCAGTGTTGCAATTACTTCATTCGCATTCATATTTGAGCTAGTGCCTGATCCTGTTTGGAACACGTCAATTGGGAATTGCTCAATATGATTGCCTTCGATAATTGCTTGAGCTGCGTCAGCAATCGCGTTGGCAATATCTCCTTCAAGCAGCCCTAGCTGTGCGTTGGTGAGTGCCGCAGTCTGCTTGATGTGTGCTAACGCTTTGATAAAACCAGATGGCATTTTATGTTGACTGAATGAGAAGTTATCGACGGCGCGTTGAGTTTGGGCTTGGTAGAGAGCATCTGCAGGGACCGTTACTTCGCCCATACTGTCAGTTTCTATGCGGAATTCGGTGCTCATGGTAGGGATCCTTTTGGTTAATCGAGTGAGATTTGAATCAGGCGTAATTGTTGTTGTAGTGCGAGAAATTTCACGTCGCCTTGTTCAAACTGGTAGTAATAGCGTTTGAGGCAGAATAATGGCGTATGGATAGAATCGAGACAGACACGACGGAAGATACGGCTGCGAGTTGAGTCTTGAATTGCGTCTAGTAAATGGAAATAAACCTGACGTAAAAACAGCTCACACAACAATAGATTTTCTTCATCGGCATCGTGTTCATAACAAGAAGACAACACCATTCCCCAATGAATATAGTCATGAATCACGTCTGGCTCAAAGCCATGTGGTGCGGCGAGAAGGAATCTATCTTGGGCTTTAAAAAATGCGTTAAAGATGTCCCGTTTGTTGTCCATAACCACCTCTCATTAAATGTAATGATAATTATTATCAATTAAGTTGTGGGTTGGCAACCCTTTTTAGAGTAAGAGGTTGTTGAAGAAAGACTTACGGAAACAAAAGCCGAAGCAAAGGCGTCGGCTGAGTAGGAATTCATTTATGCTGAGTGAAACTAAGTCACTGTCGTTTGAATACCGGTGAATTAGCTTGTCGCCGTTATTCAGTAAATAAGGTTTCGTACTTCACAAATGCGGTTTGTGTTTCACCATAATACAGTGTGCCGCCTGATTGAATGACGACTCTTAACCAGCTTTCTGCAGATGCAGGCTTTGGTAAGGTGATGTACCAGCTTTGGCCTGCTTGATCGGCGGGCTTCATATCAATCGGTTGAGCGTTTTTCTCTTTGTCACTCACAATAGAAACTTTAACCCCTTCGAGTGGGTAAGCGGCGTTGAGTGACAATTCTAAGTTATTTTTAGTGAGTTTTTCAGAGCGAAATTTCACTTTAAAATCGCCATTTTCCATATCACACAGACCACTGGTGTAACGACAATTAGACTTACTCGCGAGTTTGTAAGTTTCCCCTTCTTGCGCCGCGTGGGGTTTCTCGCTGAGGGCCATATCGGTACCGAAGTAAGCGATCAAAGAGAGAACTGGCGCAATCAGTAGAGCGAGAATAAAGTGCTTGTTTTTGAACATCTTGGCTTCCTTGCAACGACATACTGCGAATATGGTAACTGAAAAGTGAGAATAAAAAAGCCCCGGACGGCTGGTTCCAAACGGGGCTTTTGTGGTTTTGATTAGTTTTTAGTGATCCACTGCACTACCAGCACCTACTGGTACGCGAACGTGTTCGACTAGGTCTTTTACTTCTTGTGGCGTTTCTGCAGTTACTTTGGATACAGCGAATGCAACAATGAAGTTAAATAGTGCGCCGATAGCACCAAACGCGTTTGGCTCAATACCCAGGAACCAGTTTGTTCCCCAGCTTTCTAGATATTTCCAATCAGCGACGAAAAGAATGCCTTTGTGTTGGAATACGTAGAACAGCGTAATACTGATACCTGCAATCATACCGGCGATTGCGCCTTCTTTGTTGATGCTCTTGCTGAAGATGCCCATCATCAATGCAGGGAAGATGGATGAAGCGGCAAGACCAAAGGCGAGTGCTACCGTACCTGCGGCAAATCCAGGCGGATTTAAACCGAGATAGCCTGCGGCTGCTATCGCTACTGCCATTGATATTCGACTAGCAAGTAGCTCTTTTTTCTCGGATATGTTCGGATTGATAACCCCTTTGATTAAGTCATGGGAAATAGCTGAAGAAATGGCGAGTAGTAAACCTGCTGCGGTAGATAGTGCAGCTGCAAGACCACCTGCTGCCACAAGTGCAATCACCCAGTTTGGTAGTTTAGCGATCTCTGGGTTAGCCAATACCATGATGTCGTTATCAACGCGCAGTTCGTTGGTGGACGCATCTGAAGTGTATTGGATATTGCCATCGCCATTTTTATCGTCAAAACCGAGTAGTCCAGTTGTTTCCCAGTTTTTGAACCACGCAGGACGCTCGTCATACGCTAGGTGCTGACCCGGAGCTGGATTTACCGTATTCATTAGGTTGAGGCGAGCCATCGCTGATACCGCTGGTGCAGTAGTGTAAAGGATTGCGATGAAGATCAGAGCCCAGCCTGCTGATGTACGTGCGTCGCGAACCTTCGGCACGGTAAAGAAACGGATAATTACGTGTGGTAGACCGGCAGTACCAATCATCAGTGACATGGTGTAGACAAACATATTAAGTGTGTCGCCACGTACTTGGGTCGTGTATTCACTGAATCCGAGTTCGGTCACCACTTGGTCAAGCCGATCGAGTAGATAGACATCGGTACCAGCCATGGTACTCCCCAGACCAATTTGTGGGATTGGGTTACCAGTGAGTTGCAGAGAGATAAAGATTGCAGGGATAGTGTAAGCAAGAATGAGTACGCAATATTGAGCAATCTGCGTGTAAGTGATGCCTTTCATGCCGCCAAGAACCGCGTACATGAAAACGATACACATACCAATTAATAGGCCGGTGGAGTAATCCACTTCTAAGAAGCGACCAAACGCAACGCCCACGCCTTTCATCTGACCGATAACATAAGTCACTGATGCGATGATAAGACAAACAACCGCTACGATACGTGCTGTGTTGGAGTAAAAGCGTTCACCAACAAACTCTGGCACCGTAAACTTACCAAATTTGCGTAGGTAAGGTGCTAGCAACAGCGCAAGCAGAACGTAGCCACCAGTCCAACCCATTAGAAATACTGAGCCGCCATAGCCCATGAAGGCAATTAAGCCTGCCATTGAGATAAACGACGCTGCGGACATCCAATCGGCTGCGGTTGCCATACCGTTTGCAATCGGGTTTACACCGCCACCAGCAACATAAAACTCTTTGGTTGATCCGGCGCGAGCCCAAATAGCAATCCCGATGTACAGGATGAACGTGGCGCCAACGACCAGGTAGGTAATAGTTTTCAAATCCATCTGAGTGACTCCTTATTCGTCCACGCCGAATTCACGGTCAATTTGGCGCATCTTCCATGCGTAATAGAAAATAATTCCTAGGAAGGCATAGATGGAGCCTTGTTGAGCAAACCAGAAACCGAGTTTGTAACCGCCTAGTTGAAATTGATTTAGTACGTCGACAAATAAAATGCCGCAGCCGAAAGACACGACGAACCAGATGACCATTAGGCCGATCATGAGCTTCACGTTTTTGTCCCAATAGGCTTTGGCTCTTTCTTCGCTTTCAAATGCCATTGCCGTCTCCTTACGATTGGTATTGTTGTTAATGAAATGTTTCAATATGTACATTAGCAAGGTGTTGGCAATAACTCTTTTCAACTTTAGTCGGGGTGTTAAAAATGAAGAACCCCCATATTATGGGCTTTTGCAGCGAACAAAGGGGTAAAACGTTATGTTAATAAACTGTTAAGTTAGCCAAAGGTCTAAAGGTTGATTGGATAAACAGGCATGATTAAGACGGGCCATTAATCTTTTCTTCATTGAACTTGGAGATGCTGTGTAAGTATTGGTGGTGATCTTGTGGCTCTTAAAGAGAGAAGGCGTAGATAAGAAAGCTCACAAGTAATTTATTTACATAAAGTTTTCGCATCAAATCACCGTTTTAACGCACAATAAAGTAATATAACTGAGTCATTCTCGTACAACCTCGCATTTTGAGACGGTGTAAAGGGGAGGCAGATTAGGGCATTACCTCATTAACGAAGTAGCCTGCTCATCACAATTATTATCGTTTTTCATTAAGGGAGGGTGAGAATGGACGCAGACACCATTAACAGTTTTTTTCTAATAGGTGCGTTGTTAATCGCACTTAGCGTTCTTTTAAGCCCAGTGTCTTCTAAGTTGGGAATCCCAATTCTTTTGGTATTTTTAGCCGTTGGAATGCTAGCGGGGGAAGACGGCTTAGGCGGCATTTTATTCGATAACTTTTCGATCGCTTATTTGGTTAGTAACCTCGCATTAGCCATCATTTTGCTTGATGGTGGGATGAGAACGCGGGTCGCCAGCTTTAGGGTTGCGTTATGGCCCTCGGTCTCTTTGGCGACATTTGGCGTTGCGATCACCACCATTTTAACCGGGCTGATGGCAACGTGGTTATTCGACTTAGATTTATTGCAAGGCATATTGGTTGGTGCGATTGTTGGTTCCACCGATGCTGCCGCGGTCTTCTCTCTACTCAAAGGTCGTAGCCTGAACGAACGTGTTGGTTCAACGCTGGAAATTGAATCCGGCACCAATGACCCAATGGCGGTGTTTCTGACCGTAACTCTGATTGCTATTTTAGCGAACCCTGGCGCAGATTTAAGTGCGGGCTTTTTGGCGTTCAGTTTTCTTAAGCAGTTTGGTATTGGCGCGTTACTTGGCTTCGCTGGTGGCTGGCTCTTATGGAAAGTTATCAATCGCAATCAATTACCAGATGGGCTGTATTCTATTTTAACGGTCAGTGGTGGCTTGCTTATTTTCGCTTTATCTAACACTTTGGGTGGCAGTGGTATTTTGTCGATTTACCTTGTTGGTCTTTTATTAGGTAACCGTCCAACACGCAGCCGCCACTCTATTCTTCATGTTTTAGATGGTATGACGTGGCTAGCTCAAATTGGTATGTTCTTGGTGCTTGGTTTGTTGGTTACGCCATCCAATTTACTCTCTATTGCGTTGCCAGGTCTTGCGCTTGCTTTCGGGATGATTTTGTTTGCCCGACCAATCTCAGTTTGGATTGGTTTACTGCCATTCAAGAGTTTCACGCCACGTGAAAAGTGGTTTGTCTCTTGGGTAGGATTGCGTGGCGCTGTACCTATCATCCTCGCGGTATTTCCGATGATGGCAGGGTTGCCAGATGCTCAACTGTACTTCAATTTGGCATTCTTTGTAGTAATGGTGTCTTTGATAGTACAAGGGGGCACGTTGACTAAGGCGATGTCTCTTGCAAAGGTCGAGCTACCTTCTAAGCCTGAGCCAATTTCGCGTACGGGTGTAGAGATTTACCCGACCAGTGAGTGGGAGCTGTTTATCTATAGACTTAAAGCAGATAAATGGTGCATTGGTGAGCCATTACGTAGTCTTTCGATGCCGGAAGGAACGCGTATCGCCGCTGTATTTCGCAGTAAAGAGCTATTGCACCCATCCGGCAGTACGCGTCTTGAGGAAGATGATACCTTGTGTGTATTAGCACAAGAAAAGGATTTAGATGCACTGAGCTTACTGTTTAGTGAAGCCCCAGAGAAAGCGTCGCTAGCGCGATTCTTCGGTGACTTCTTCCTCGATATTGAAGTGAAGCTTGCCGATATTGCCGTGATGTATGGTTTGAATCTGGGGGATGAACCGCTGGATAAAAGTTTGAGAAACCTTGTCGAAGAGCAATTAGGTAGCACGCCAGTATTGGGAGACCATTTCGAGTGGCAAGGTTTGCATTGGATCGTCGCTGATGTTGTTGATCAGCAGGTCACTAAAGTCGGTATCCGATTGCCAAACGAAAAAAGTAAGTCTGACGATAAGACGTCAATCTAGTCGCTCATTTCCGTCAGCATAATCACGGCTTGCGTGCGGTTCTTTACACCGAGCTTACGGAAAATCGCTGTCATGTGCGCTTTTATGGTGGCTTCTGAAACATTCAATTCGTAAGCGATTTGCTTGTTCAGCAAGCCATCGGACAACATTCCCAACACTTTATATTGCTGCGGTGTTAGCGCAGCAATCTTTTCCGCTAAGTCATTACATGCCGCGTTATTGGTGATCAACCCTTCAGGGAAGTATGGGTCGCCATTCAGCACTTGATTGAGCGCGTTCACTAATTCGCGCATGTCGCTGGACTTGGGAATAAAACCAAATGCACCATGGCTTTTCACTTGCGTCACGATCGCCGGCTCTTCACTCGCTGAAACGACGACGATAGGTAAATCTGGATGCTCTGCTCGCAAATGAATCAAGCCAGACATACCATTTGCTCCTGGCATTTTGAGATCCAATAGCACTAAATCTGGCTCTTCCTCTCGCTCCAACAAAGCCAGAAGTGCGTCGAGTGAGTCCGCTTCCAGCAAATTTGCACCACTAATAGCCATGTGGATAGATTGAAACAAGGCATTCCGGAAGAGTGGGTGATCATCTGCAATAATGATGGTGTAGGTCGAATCCATGACGTTAAACACTTTTGACTATTTCGTTAAATTTATTATTGTCCAGCTTTGAGAGAGTGGACAATATTTATTCGCTAAAAGTCTGAACCAAATCGACTTTTATTAGGAAAATTGCATATAAACGCAATGTTCTTATTCAAATCTGAGCAACAAAAAAAGCCAGTGGACATCACTGGCGTTTGAATATCTGGTTATCAGAACTGCTTGATATGCTCTAAGAAAGGCTCGGCTTGCATAAAGCCCGTCAAACGAGCGTTTGAAACGTGTTCACCACTGGCATCCCAAAACTCAATTGTTGGTAAACCAAGCACACTCATGTGCTTCAGTAGTTCGATGTCTTGCACTTGGTTTTTGGTCACGTCTGCTTGCAGAAGAACGAAGTCTTGCAGTTTGGCTTCGACGCTTGGGTCATGGAAGGTGTACTTTTCAAACTCTTTACATGCTACACACCAATCGGCGTAGAAATCGAGCATGACGGGTTTACCTGCCGCTTTCGCAAGTGCCAGTTGTTCTTCAAGCTCCGCCACGTTAGCAATGCGAGTAAAGCTAACAGTGGCTTGCTGAGTTTGTGTTTTGCTGTTGCCAAACCAGTAATTTAAGATAGGTTGTGCTGAGGCTAGCAAACCTAAGACGGCGATTATGCCCACGGCACTTTGTTTCCAGCCACCAAACTCTAGACTGTTTTTGATGTGGTATAGCCAACCAAAAGCAGCAATACCCAGTGCTGACCACAGAATCGTTGACCACATTTCTGGCATGATGCGTTCTAGTAAGAAGATAGGCGCGGCAAGCAGAATAAAGCCGAAGAGTGTTTTCACACGGTCCATCCAACCACCTGCTTTTGGTAGCAACTTGTTGCCAAATACCGCTACAAGGATCAACGGAATACCCATGCCCATCGCTAGCGCGTAAAGGGCGACCCCACCGGTGAGTAAGTCGCCACTTTGTGCGACGTAAAGCAGCGCACCAGAGAGTGGGGCGGTAGTACACGGAGAACAAACCAAGCCAGATATTGCCCCCATTGCAAACACGCCAGCACTGCTACCACCTTGCTGCTTGTTACTTAAGTTATTCAGCCACGTTTGCACGCTGCTTGGTAGCTGTAATGAGTACAGACCAAACATAGAAAAAGCGAGTGCGATGAACAGTACGCTCAAACCAATCAGCACATAAGGGTGTTGCATTGCCGCTTGGAACTGCATGCCAGCAGACGCGACCACAAGGCCGAGTAGGGTGTAAGTCAGCGCCATGCCTTGCACGTAGACGAATGACAAGCCTAGCGCGCGGCGTTGGCTTAGTTTGCCACTGCCAAGCACTATGCTGGTCAGAATTGGGTACATCGGTAGCACACAAGGTGTAAATGCCAAGCCCACACCAAGCGCCAAGAACAGAAGTGGTGTCCACCAGTTATCAGCAAGGTTGGCTGCAAGGCTATCTTGCTGTGTTACTGGCGCCGATGATGTGTCACCAGACGTAGATGATTGCGCCGCTGGTGGCGTTGCTGTTGGTGCCTGTTCTGCTTTTGATGCAGTTGTCGCCGTTGTTGAATCTGAGTTCGACGAAGTAAACGCGCTGATAGGAATCACGCGAGTTTCTGGCGGGTAACAGAAGCCTGCTTTCGCACAACCTTGGTATTGCACGACTACGCGAGCACCGTCTTGCCAATCATGCATTGGTACATTAACGAAGAGAGGTTGAGTATAGATATGCACGTCACCAAAGAATTCATCTTTATGCGGTGTGCCGTCTTCCATTTGCAGTTCGCCTAGCGATACTTTCTCACCAGCTACAGACAAGCGCTCTTGATATAGGTAGTACCCGTCACGTACCTGCCAATCGAGCATCAATTTGTCATCTTGCTGGTAGAAGTTAAATGGAAACGCCTGATCAACCGGAACAAAGCTGTCGCTGCTGCTACCAAAACTGTTGTTCTGGCTACTGTTAAACTGGTCTTTGCCAAATAAAGCTAAAGACGGAGTGGAAAAGGTAATGAGCCCTAAGAGTAAAACGGAAAGTAATGCGCGCATAAAAGAGTCAATTCATCTTAGATAATTGCCGTTAGTGTAACTCAATCAGACCCGGAGGCGAGTCAATAAGTTTCATGAAAATGAAGATTTATTGAGCATAAATCAAGACAACAGGGAATAAAAAAGGGAGCCGAAGCTCCCCGAGTAAGACTCTGTTTCTACTAGATCAGTAGACCACCGAATGCGAAGCCAAGTGCTACCGCAGAAGCGATGGTTACCACACCAGGTACAAAGAATGGGTGGTTGAATACGTACTTACCGATACGAGTTGAACCCGTGTCGTCCATCTCAACCGCTGCTAGAAGCGTTGGGTAAGTTGGCAGCACGAATAGCGCACTTACTGCTGCGAAAGATGCAACTGCGGTAAGTGGTGCCACACCGATTGCTAGTGCTGCTGGCATCAGCGCAACAGTAGTTGCACCTTGCGAGTAAAGCAGCATTGAAGCGAAGAATAGAACAAGTGCTAGCATCCATGGGTAGTCTGCTAGTAGCGCACCAGCCACTTCTTTGATGCCGTCAACGTGCGCGTTAACGAACGTAGAACCTAGCCATGCCACACCAAGAACACACACACACGCTGTCATACCAGAGCGGAATGTTGCTGCGGCTGGGATTTTGCCAGCATCGATTTTACAGCTCATTACGATAGCTGCCGCAGCTGCTAGCATTACCGTCATGATAGCTTCGTTACGACCTAGAGCAGGGTTCTCGATAAGGCCAACAGAGCCAGAAATTGCTGCTGCGTAACACACGACAAATGCGATTGCGCCTAGGAAGATGAAGGTTGCTTTCTTCGCTGTTGGTAGGATTTCGCGTTTTGCTTCTGTATTTAGCTTGATTAAGCCTTTTTCTAGACGCTCTTGGTATTCAGCATCGTCTTTTAGCTCACAGCCCATGAAGTTCGCCACGAACGCACCGATCATGCACGCGATGAACGTCGTTGGGATACAGATTGCTAGTAGTGTTAGGTAGTCAACGCCAAATGGGTGCAGCATTGCCGCGAACGCTACAACAGCCGCTGAGATTGGTGATGCGGTGATAGCGATTTGCGATGCCACGACCGCGATAGACAGTGGACGAGAAGGGCGCACGCCTTGGCCTTTCGCTACTTCTGCAATCACTGGCAAAGTAGAGAATGCCGTGTGGCCAGTACCCGCCATTAATGTCATTAGGTAAGTTACGATAGGCGCATAAAAGGTGATGCGCTCAGGATGCTTGCGCAAAAAGTTTTCAGCAACTTGCACCATCCAGTCTAAACCACCAGCTACTTGCATTGCTGCGATAGCGGTGATTACAGACATGATGATCAAAATTACGTCAACGGGAATGTAAGCTTGGCTTGTTGGTACGCCCAAGATCAAAGACAACGCAATGACCCCAGCACCACCGGCAAAACCAATGCCGATACCACCGATTCTTGCCCCCAAATAGATGAAGAGCAGAACCACGAAGAGTTCGACCATGACCATATTGATACCTCTTTAGTTTTTTATTTGATTCTGATTTTTTGAACACTCAGGAACAGGAGTAAATGCTCAGAGAATGAGAACCTAGTGGTTTAGCGGCAATAAAAGCATATAAAAAATGTGGTTAACCGTATGAGAGCCTAAAAAAGGGGCCTGAGTGGCCCCCTTCGGATTCGTTATTACTCGTAACGTTTTGCTTTGTAAGTAGGATGCATGAAGTTTTCTACTGACAAGATTTCATCAAGCTCCTCTGCTGTAAGCAGACCGCGCTCTAGCACGACTTCACGAACACTTTTACCAGTTTCCGCACAAATCTTACCTACGATGTCACCTTCGTGGTGGCCGATGTATGGGTTTAGGTAAGTGACGATACCGATAGAGTTGTAAACGTAGTTTTCGCAAACTTCTTTGTTCACAGTGATGCCGTCGATACATTTATCACGTAGGTTCACACACGCGTTGTGTAGTAGAGAGATAGACTCAAACACACTTTGTGCGATCACAGGTTCCATTACGTTTAGCTGTAGCTGACCGCCTTCTGCTGCGAAAGAAACCGTGTTGTCGTTACCGAGAACTTTGAAGCAAACTTGGTTTACTACTTCTGGGATAACTGGGTTTACTTTAGCTGGCATGATTGAAGAGCCTGCTTGCATTTCAGGTAGGTTCAATTCATTTAGACCCGCACGAGGACCAGAAGAAAGTAGACGAAGGTCGTTACAGATCTTCGATAGTTTCACTGCTAGGCGTTTTAGCGCGCCGTGAGTCATTACGTATGCGCCACAGTCAGACGTTGCTTCGATCAGGTCTTCTGCTGCAACAACATCAAGGCCTGTTACTTCCGCTAGGTGTTTTACTGCAAGCGCTTGGTAGCCAGTTGGTGTATTTAGACCAGTACCGATTGCGGTTGCGCCTAGGTTGATTTCTAGGAGGAGTTTAGATGTGTAATCTAGAGCACGAATCTCTTCGTTTAGTGTTACCGCCCACGCATGGAACTCTTGACCAACTGTCATTGGTACCGCGTCTTGAAGCTGAGTACGGCCCATTTTCAGTACATCTTTAAACTCAACGGCTTTAAGTTCGAATGCGCCTTTTAGGTACTCAATTGCTTCCATTAGCTTGTGTACGCTGTTGTATACCGCAATACGGAAACCTGTTGGGTACGCACAGTTGGTTGATTGGCTCTTGTTTACATGGTCATTTGGGTTAACAAATTCGTATTGGCCTTTCTCTTTACCCATCAACTCAAGCGCAACGTTTGCGATCACTTCGTTCGTGTTCATGTTAACTGAAGTGCCTGCACCGCCTTGGAATACGTCTGATGGGAACTGATCCATACACTTGCCAGTTTCTAGGATCAAATCACACGCTTCGATGATGTAGTTTGCAACGTCTTTTGGAATAGCGCCAAGTTCTTTGTTTGCTAACGCTGCTGCTTTTTTGGTCATTACCATGCCGCGTACAAATTCTGGTACGTCAGAGATGGTCATATTAGAGATGTTGAAGTTCTCGATCGCACGTAGCGTATGAATACCGTAGTACGCATCTGCAGGGACATGACGTTGACCTAATAGATCTTCTTCAATACGAGTGGCTGGGTTTGCTGTTTTTGGAGCATCAGATAGGGTAGCCATAGCAGGATCCTTAGATGATAATTCTGATAATAAAGTTATTTATTAGCCATTTCTGCAATCTAGAATCCATTCATCAGAATTTTTGGCTGGAAAATCCGTCCTGACTTATGTGGCACATGATACTGCACCTAGCGCATAAAAATAGTAACTAGATCACCTTTTTCGTTTTTCATGAGTCAATAATTTGCAAAGTATGAACGGGTTATTAATAACCCTTTATAGGTACTCGATTTTCCTCGACAAACATGAGT
Source organism: Vibrio sp. Vb1166 (assembly GCF_033338695.1). Taxonomy (NCBI): domain Bacteria; kingdom Pseudomonadati; phylum Pseudomonadota; class Gammaproteobacteria; order Vibrionales; family Vibrionaceae; genus Vibrio; species Vibrio sp. Vb1166. Next base: position 31,729 of record NZ_JAWOTE010000031.1, read on the forward strand.
TTTTAGAGTTCGAAATTAGCACTTTAAAAGCACGAAAAAATCGGTATGCAATTGAATGAAACGCGTTCCCGCTACTTTGTCTAAAAGAGAAGGAGACCAGTATGAACACGCTTTTTTACAACGATTCGTTTGAGCTTAGTCTGCTTTTACCATTACACTGAATTAAACAAAGGAGGGCGTGTGTTTCCTATCTTATTATTAGCGTTTATTTTTGTTCCGATCATTGAAATCGGCTTATTTATTCAGGTGGGCGGCTTTTTAGGTTTATGGCCGACCATTGCACTAGTCTTAATCACTGCATTTGTTGGTGCGTCGTTGGTTCGTAGCCAAGGTATACAAACACTGATGTCAGTACAGGGGCGTCTTGAACAAGGTGAAATTCCAGCCCAGCAAATTTTTGAAGGCGTAATGCTAGCGGTGGCTGGCGTGCTACTGTTAACCCCGGGCTTTATGACCGATGCCCTTGGTATGTTGGTGTTGCTTCCTGCGCCACGCGCCGCGATAGCTAAATACTTGATGAGCAAAATGGTGGTGAAAACCATGCATGGTGGTGGCTTCCAAGGTGGTTTCTCTAACCAGGGGCCATTTGAGCAAGACCCGTTCCGTCGTGACCCTTTTGATTCCCAGTCAGATAATGGCAAGACCTTCGAAGGGGAATACGAGCGTAAAGACGATGATGATCGCAACAAGCTCAACTGATTGAGTTAGACAGTAAAGAAAACAAAAGGGCGCACCAAGCGCCCTTTTCTGTATTTGGAATTCGTGCTGCTTACAATGCGCCTTCAAAGCCCATTTGACGCCATGCTTCAAAAGCAATGATCGCAACGGCATTCGAAAGGTTTAGGCTGCGCGCATCTGGCATCATTGGAATGCGAATACGCTGCTCCATTGGCAAGCTATCGATGATTTCAGCAGGCAAGCCACGAGTTTCTGGACCAAACATCAAAACATCACCCGCTTGGTATTGTGCATCAACGTGGTGACCTGTGGTTTTGGTGGTGCAGGCAAACAATCGATAGTTACCTTGCTTCTCTTTCTCTAAATACTCTAAGAACGCTTGATAGTTTTTATGGCGTGTTACGCGAGCTAAATCATGGTAATCCAAACCAGCACGGCGGACTTTTTTCTCTTCAAGATCGAAACCCAGAGGTTCAATTAAGTGAAGGTTTGCACCGCAGTTGGCGCATAGTCGAATGATGTTGCCGGTGTTCGGCGCGATTTCTGGTTCGTATAAAGCGATATCAAACATGGTATTGAAATAGAGTTGGTCAAAGAGAGGGGCAGTATATACCCAAGTCACCGAGATATGCGAGATTCAGCAAGATTGACCTGGGTATGAAAGCAGGCATTAGCGCGGATGTTAATACCGTGAGTAGTGATGCTCTTTATAAGAGAGCGTGAGCATAGTTTTCTTCAACTGCTCGCCAGTTGACGACGTTCCACCACGCATCAATATATTCTGGGCGACGGTTTTGGTAGCTGATGTAATACGCGTGCTCCCACACGTCTAATGCGAGGATTGGTTCACCGCGCACATCCACTACGTCCATCAGAGGGTTGTCTTGATTACTGGTGGACGTAATGTGAATCTCACCATCTTTTACGATCAGCCATGCAAAGCCAGACCCAAAGGTATTGATGGCAGCTTGGGCAAACGCCTCTTTAAATTGCGCAAAGCTACCAAATTTATCGTTAATTGCTTGAGCAAGCGCGCCTTGAGGCTCTCCGCCACCGTTTGGTGACATGCAATTCCAATAAATGATGTGGTTGTAATAGCCGCCACCATTATTACGTACTGCTGGACTGAGCTTAGAGATATTGTCAAAGATCTCGTCTAATGACTGAGTTTCGAGCTCGCTCCCTTCAACGGCATTTACAAACTTATCAAAGTACGTCTTGTGGTGTTTGCTGTAATGCACTTCCATGGTTTTCGCGTCGATGTACGGCTCTAGTGAATCGTACGGGTAAGGCAGAGCGGGAAATGTATGTGACATAGTAAATCCTCCTTAATTGGAAAATTTACTTTAATGCTAACGATAATTATTATCAACTTTGATCTTTGTAAGGGTATTCTAAGAAGCCTCGCCAATTTCTAAAGTGAGGGTGGGGCTGTGAATCACTCACTCTAGAAATATGGTGCGAATTATTGTTAGTTCATCAAATTGAGACTAACAATTGATCGGTAAGGTGATACTCATGCGCAATCCGCCTAACGGACTTCGGCTGGCTGCGATCGTGCCACTGTGCTGGCGAATGGCACTTTCGGTAATGGTTAGGCCGAGACCTGTGCCGCCAGAGTGGCGATCGCGTGCCGTGGAAACGCGATAGAACGGGCGAAAAATCGCGGCCAGTTCCTCTTCTGGTACACCTTCTCCATTATCGTCAACCGTGATACGAAGCGTATCGTCATCGGCTTTGATGTCGATTTGTACCTCATCTTTTCCGTAGTAAATGGCGTTACGAACGATATTTTCCACCGCACTCATCAGCAGTTTAGGGTTACCGGAAATATTGCGCTTAGGTAATTCTGAATAGTGTAGCTGTTTGCCCATTTGCTCTGCTTCAAACTGCGCATCTTTAATGATTTCTTCCCATAAACTTTCTAGTGGCTGTGTTTCGCGAGTCATATGACTGTTCGCCTGCATGCGAGAAAGCTCTAATAGTTCACTGATCATCTGTTCCAAGCGCTGCGCTTCGGTATCGATACGAGTCAGTTCTGGGCTTTCGCCTTGTTTACGCGTCGCTAATGCGCTTGCCATGCGCAGACGAGTTAAAGGTGAGCGCAGCTCGTGAGAGATATCGGATAGCAAACGTTGTTGTCCTGAAATCATTTGATTAACCGCTTCGACCATCTGGTTGAAGCTGCTGCCTGCTTGACGAAATTCCGCCGTACCTTTTTCTAAATTTGGGTCTGTGACAAATTCACCTTTCGCCACACGTTGAGCAGCGGCTTCAAGACGACGTGCAGGCTGACTCAAAGCCCAAGCAAGCCATAACAGCAATGGTGTACTAACCAGCATGACTGCAAGCAAGAGCTGGAATGGGTGATCAAACAGACGCAGGAGTAGAGGTGGTGGCTCATTCCATTTGAAGCCCACGTACATCAAGATATCGGAACCTGCCAAAGTGATAGGAATTGGGCCCGCAATCATGTATCGACCATACAGCTTCTGCTTTGGATTATTGTAATCTTCGATACTGGTGACAAAGTTTTGCATGGCACGCAATTGAAAATTGCTGCGTTTTTCTGTCGTAAGAACATTACCGCTGTAGTCAGAAAAAAAGACTCGTGGGCGAGGGTCGTGCTTGCCGTGACGGTTGCCCTCGATACGAAAAAGTATGCGGCCTAAATCAGTTTGCTGGCTGTATTTTTGTTGGATTGAGTCACGCGTTTCTACCATACGTTTGTAGTGTTCTTCTGGAATATCGCGAGCTTTGCGTGGGTCCAAATGTGGCAGTGATAGCACGGCTATCAATACTAATAACATGGTGAACCAAAAAATGGCAAAGATGCGTCCATACAGGCTATTGATGTTTGGCAGTTTGATGCGTGATAGGCGCATTAATCCTCCTCAAGCAGCATGTAGCCACGACCACGCAGGGTTTTAATTCGCGGCTTGCCATTGCTTTGATCTGGTAATTTTTTACGTAAGTTCGAGACATGCATATCGATAGCGCGATCAAAAGCAGCGAGTCGTTTACCAAGCACATCTAAGCTCAGTGTCTCTTTGGTCAGCACTTGTCCTGGGTTTTGTACGAAGTGGGTGAGTAGCGCAAACTCGGTTGCTGTGAGATCGAGTAACTGTTGCTCACAATACGCTTCTTGCTTACCGGGATAGAGGCGGATTTCTTGATACTCAATGCAATCGCTGTTTTTGGTATTTTTTTGTGTGCTGCTAGTGCGGCGTAAAATCGCGCGGATTCGCGCTAACAGCTCTCGGTCACTAAAAGGTTTTGGTAAATAATCATCCGCGCCCAGTTCCAAGCCGATCACGCGATCAATTTCTTCCCCTTTAGCGGTCAGCATCAAGACGGGAGTTTCCCAATTTTCACGTAAGCGTTTCAGCGTTTCCATGCCATTGAGTTTTGGCATCATGACATCCAACAAAATCAAATCAATCTTATCATTGATCGCGGCTAAGCCGGCTTCACCGTCATTTGCTTCGCTGACGTCAAACCCTTCGAAACTGAGTACTTCTTTTAATAAGCTAGTTAGCTCGATATCGTCATCGATTAAAAGAATGTTTGCCATGGGGGCACCTATAGTAAGTTACCGATAGCCTAATATTACATTGGAATGATGCGCAACGAAGAGGAGAAAAATCACTCTTTACGATTCTTTACGCTCCCTATACGTCGCTTTACCTAGCGGGTCGTATTCTATACTCAAGCGCTGTGAGAACAGCTCAGAAGAACCACTCACCTGTGTAAGGAATCGTATTATGAAGTCTGCAAAAAAACTTGTGTTAGCTGCTGTTGTTCTACCTCTTACTCTTGGCGCCGCAAGCGCATTCGCTTACGGTGGTAAAAACCATCATAAAGGTCCTCGTGACGAATGCGGCATGGGTATGGACCGAGGTGTCATGCGTCAACTAGACCTGACTGATGCACAAAAAGATCAGCTAAAAGAAATGCGTGAAGCAAACAAAGCAGAAATGAAAGCAAAATTCGCTGATGGCAAAGAAGCACGTATGGCTGAGCGTCAAGCGCATCACGCAAAAGTGCAATCGCTTTTGCTGGCGGATAATTTTGATGAAGCTCAAGCTACCGAATTAGCAAAAGAGATGGTTGAGCGCCAAACGGAACGTCGCGTGCAAATGCTAGAAAGAAAGCACCAAATGCTTAGCGTATTAACACCTGAGCAGAAAGCGAAATTTGTTGAGCTACAAAATGAACGTATGCAAGAGTGTGGCGACAGAATGCACAAGCTCATGGAAAAGTCGCGCAATAATTAAGTCATGAATTGATGTTATATAAAGAGGCAGCCATTGGTTGCCTCTTTTTGATCTGGTTATTTCATGGTCATTCAATATACTCAACGTATGGTTTTAGTTAACTCTTTGATTATGAAACAGCAATACGCACGTTTAGTTACGACCGCCGCTTGGACTGCAACCATTGTGGCGACGCTTCTTCTGATAGTAAAAGTTATCACGTGGTGGGTAACCGGCTCAGTGAGCTTATTGGCGTCATTGATTGACTCCATGTTAGATATCGCGGCTTCGGTTGTGAATCTTGTGGTGGTTCGTTACGCCTTACAACCGGCAGACCGCGAACATACGTTTGGACATGGTAAAGCTGAGTCCTTAGCGGCCCTAGCCCAAGCAATGTTTATTTCGGGCTCGGCAGTATTTTTGATTCTTAACGGGATTGACCGATTTTTCCGCCCACATGCTTTACACGCACCGGAGTTAGGTGTGTATGTATCGCTGTTTGCGATTGTGGTCACACTTGGCTTGGTGATGTTCCAAAAACATGTGGTTCGCGTGACGGGGAGCCAAGCAATAGCGGCGGATTCTCTGCATTATCAGACTGACTTGTATATGAATGCTGCGATCATGGTTGCTCTGGGGCTCAGTTATTTTGGAGTGACTCAAGCGGATGCTGTGTTTGCGATTGGTATTGGTGTCTTCATTCTTTATAGCGCTTTCAAAATGGTCAGCGAAGCGATTCAAACCTTACTTGATAGAAAGTTGCCCGATGAAGAGCTTGAGCAAATTAACCAAGCTTGTTTGAGCGTAAAAGGGGTATTGGGCGTGCATCAGTTACGCACGCGAATGTCAGGACCGACGCGCTTTATACAGTTGCATTTAGAGCTAGACGATAACTTACGATTAATTGAGGCGCATTACATTGCTGATAAAGTGGAAGATAATTTATTGGCTCTGTTTCCTGATGCGGATGTATTGATCCATCAAGATCCATTGTCTGTCGTTTTCGGACCAGAGAAAGAGCAGAAAGCACAAGATTGGTAGGCTTGAAAAATCCATCAGTGCCCGACGACAAACAGGTACTTATTGACTATCTTTCCATCAATACTTATTAAGATTCGTGATCCTGATATGAATCAACAAAGTTTCATAGAGAAACTGTAATACTCTTACATAAGTAGAAAAGTTACATAAAAAAGTGCGTTTTCATTGGTAATCCTGTAGAGGAAATGTAACATAACGCACAGTTCTGGATTATGCAGGTTGCTTGGTAACAAGGGGCCTAAAAGAAAATTAAATAATTGATTGCCAAAGATCGAGGGTGAGCATGATTAAGAAGATCGGTGTTTTAACAAGTGGCGGTGACGCACCTGGTATGAACGCTGCGATACGCGGCGTAGTACGTACAGCACTATCCGAAGGATTGGAAGTATTCGGTGTGTACGACGGCTACCTAGGCCTATACGAAGGCCGCATCGAGAAGCTAGATCGTTCTAGCGTTTCAGATGTGATCAACAAAGGTGGTACGTTCCTAGGTTCTGCACGTTTCCCTGAATTTAAACAAGTGGAAGTTCGTGAAAAAGCGATTGAGAACCTGAAAAAACATGGTATCGATGCACTAGTGGTAATCGGTGGTGATGGTTCGTACATGGGTGCGAAGAAACTGACTGAAATGGGTTACCCATGTATCGGTCTTCCGGGCACAATCGACAACGATATCGCAGGTACGGATTACACTGTGGGCTACCTAAGTGCACTAAACACCGTTATCGATGCAATCGACCGTCTACGTGATACTTCTTCATCTCACCAACGCATTTCAATTGTAGAAATCATGGGCCGTCACTGTGGTGATTTGACTCTGATGTCTGCAATTGCGGGCGGTTGTGAATACATCATCACTCCGGAAACTGGTCTAGACAAAGACAAGCTGATCAGCAACATCCAAGATGGTATCGCTAAAGGTAAGAAACACGCGATCATCGCGCTTACTGAGCTAATGATGGATGCTAATGAACTAGCACGTGACATCGAAGCCGCGACAGGTCGTGAAACTCGTGCAACAGTACTTGGTCACATCCAACGTGGTGGTCGTCCAACTGCATTTGACCGCGTACTAGCATCTCGTATGGGTAACTACGCTGTTCACCTATTGATCGAAGGTCATGGTGGTCGTTGTGTAGGTATCGTGAAAGAGCAACTTGTTCACCACGATATCATCGACGCAATCGAAAACATGAAGCGTCCAGTACGCAACGATCTATACAAAGTTGCTGAAGAGTTGTTCTAAGCAAGCTTGAAATAGATAAACAAAACCGCGGCTTTCCGCGGTTTTTTTGTATTTGAGAATCAACAAAAAGAAACTAGTGATAGACGAGTGTTAAGACACGCTGCTCTGCTCTATGAGCGTTAATTTTCGCTCGCGCAGCGCAAACAAGTAGCCCAGTAGCCCACCCAACGTATTCCCAACCGCGATACCGATAAACAAGCCTTCAATGCTGTAGATTTGGCTCCCGATCCACGCCGATGGCAAGGTAAAAATGAACAGCCGCATAAAGCTCCACTGGAATGCACGCAATGGCTTGTGCATCGCATTCAAACCACTGACTAACATCATTACGATGCCTTGGAAGCCATAACTAAATGGCACCACCAGTAAATAATGCCAAAGCAGGTTTTTCACCGCATCTTCCTGAGAAAACAGCGCAGCCAGAGGAATGCTCAGTGGCACCATCATCAAGAAGATAAACCCTTGGAATACCGCTGCAAAACGCATGCTAATAAATAAACCGGAAAAGGCTCGTTGCGGTTGTTTGGCTCCTAAATTTTGTGCCATAAACGGTGTGAGGGCAGAGGTCAGCGACATCAATACTAAAATCAATATAGACTCAATACGCTGCGCTGCGCCGTAAGCAGCAACCGCCGCTGTACCGTGGTTGGATAACAGCATCATCAGAATGGCACCGGACAATGGATTCATCGCGTTTGATAGCGCTGCAGGGGTACCAATTTTTAGTGTCTGTTGCCAGTCTTGTTTCAGCAAAGCCCATTGGGGTTGAGCAAGCAATTTTTCCCGTTTAATTAGCACATAGAATGAGCCACACAAAGCACCTAACCAGCTAAAGGCACTTGCTATGGCTGCGCCTTGAATGCCAAGTTCCGGAAAAGGGCCATAACCGAAAATCAACAATGGATCGAGCATGCCATTAATCAAACCAGCCAACATCATGACTTTTGCTGGTGTTTTTGTGTCGCCAGTAGCTCGGATAGCACTGTTGCCCGCCATTGGGATCACTAGCAGAGGAATGGTGAGATACCAGACCTGCATATATTGCTCAATAAGAGGGATGAGATCATCAGACGCACCAAGAAAACGAAACAATGGCGCAATGGTGGTAAAGCCAATAGAAGACGCGATAGCCACAAGTAACACGGCTAACAACAAACCGTGGGTGGTGAACCGAGCAGCTTGTGGTGCATGACCTTGCCCAAGCAAGCGACCAATATTGGTCGATAGTCCCATCCCAATCCCCATCGTAATGCAGTTAACCGCAAAGGTTACAGGGAAGGTATAGCTGATAGCTGCTAGCGCTTGAGTGCCAAGCAACGAGATAAAAAACGTGTCCACCAAGTTAAACATCAAAATTGCGATCATGCCCATGGTCATGGGTACGGTCATTTTCCGCAGCGTTTCAGGAATGGGTGCGGTCAACAAACCATGCTTATCGGTCGCTTGGGGTTCCAGCTTGTTATTTTCCTGCATGTGTGACAACTATCTGGTGAGCAAACTGCAAGGATACAAGAAAGCGAGATGCCGAGCGAGTGAGCATTTCTAACGCAAACCGTTGCCTAGTTGTTCGTTATTTTAACTAAGTCACAAAAATTTTGTGCCACCCCCTTGGGATCGCTGCTTCGACCCCTTATATAGGGATCACGTGTCTGGGGCTACAGTCCCTAAGGACAATTATCAAATAAACATGGAAATTTTCAGGAGAGACGACCGATGAACATTCGTCCATTACATGACCGAGTTATCGT
>NZ_JAWOTE010000032.1:0-40599 GCF_033338695.1 Vibrio sp. Vb1166
GGACGGATTCGAACCATCGAAGGCAGTGCCGGCAGATTTACAGTCTGCTCCCTTTGGCCACTCGGGAACCCCTCCAGAGGATTTTTATACTTAGTAAGATGTTTTCCCAACTCATCTCCCAAGTGCGGAGCGAATCATAGCAAACTCGCTCAGGCTGTAAAGCGTTTTTCTTACGTTTTTACGTTGAATGCTGTCTTTTTGGGCAAAGATGGTAGAAAGTCAGCGTTTTGTTTGTCCTTTGAACAGAAGAGAGGCGCGCTTTTTACTTGAATTTACACTACTTGACGTTAAACACCGTATCTACTGATAAACTGTAAGCAGTTTAATGACATAAGTTTATTCGTTTAGAAGTCAATATCATGAGCATGAAAGCCACGTTATCGTTATCTGTTTTAACGCTTTCTATATTACTGAGTTCTCCATCGGTTTGCGCTGCGATGCGAGGAGGCTCAGCGGTTACTGTTGTGACTGAACAAGTAGAAACGCATGAGATCAATCAATCCTTAACTCTTATCGGCAAATTAAAGGCAGCGGAGTCTGTGGTTGTCGCATCGGAAGTCGCTGGCAAAGTGAATCAAATCGCTGTTAAAGCGAATCAAAATGTCCAGCAAGACCAGCTATTAATTAAGTTAGATGACGATAAGGCTCAAGCCGCTTTGATTGAGGCAAAGGCGTATCTAAAAGATGAACAGCGTAAGTTAAAAGAGTTCCAACGTTTGGTTAAGCGGAATGCGATTACTCAAACTGAAATCGATGCACAAAAAGCCAGTGTTGAAATAGCACAAGCGAGGCTTGATGCTGCTCAAGCCAATTTAGCTGACCTCCATATTACTGCCCCATTTTCTGGCACTGTTGGTTTTATCGATTTTAGCCGCGGCAAAATGGTCAGTGCGGGTACTGAACTTTTGACGTTGGATGATCTTTCCGTCATGGAACTGGATTTACAAGTACCGGAGCGCTATTTATCGATGCTTTCTATTGGTATGGAAGTCATCGCTAAAACCAGTGCATGGGGTAGCCAGACCTTTACTGGTCAAGTCACAGGTATTGATACGCGGATCAGTGCCGAAACACTGAATCTTCGCGTGCGTATTGAGTTTGATAACCCAGAAAATCAATTGAAGCCGGGCATGTTGATGAACGCTTCACTAGCATTTCCTGCTATTAAGGCGCCAATCATTCCTGTTCAAGCACTTGAATACTCCGGAACTAAACGTTTTGTATATGTAATTGATGAAAATAACAAAGCTACTCGTCAAGAAGTGTCGCTAGGTGCTCGTGTTGGCAACGAGGTGGTGATCGAATCTGGTGTTGAGATTGGTGACAAGATTGTGGTTCAAGGCATTGTTAACATGCGTGATGGTGTCGAAGTGAAAGAAATTGTCGCGCCACTAAAAGCGAACACCACGGATGTGACACGCAATGACAGTGAATCGGATGAGGAAGAAAACTAATGTTACTGTCCGACGTTTCAGTTAAACGCCCTGTCGCGGCGTTGGTTCTGAGCATGCTGTTGTGTGTGTTTGGCTTTGTGTCATTCACCAAATTAGCCGTTCGTGAAATGCCTGATATAGAAAGCCCAGTCGTTTCTATCAGTACGCGTTATGAGGGTGCATCGGCGACTATTATTGAAAGCCAAATTACCTCCGTTTTGGAAGACCAGCTTTCTGGGATCAGTGGAGTTGATGAAATTAGCTCCACTACTCGTAACAGCATGTCGCGTATCACGATCACGTTTGAGTTAGGTTACGATCTCAACACAGGTGTGAGCGACGTGCGTGATGCAGTGGCTCGTGCTCAGCGCTCGCTACCTGATGAAGCGGATGACCCTATTGTTTATAAGAACAATGGCTCGGGAGAGGCGTCGCTCTACATCAATCTCAGTTCTGCAGAGATGGACCGTACTCAATTAACCGATTATGCCGAACGTGTATTGATGGACCGCTTTAGCCTGATCTCTGGGGTTAGCTCCATTGATCTCTCCGGTGGTTTGTACAAGGTCATGTACGTGAAGCTTAAGCCAGAACTAATGGCTGGACGTTCAGTTACAGCTTCGGACATTACATCAGCTTTGCGAAGTGAGAACCTAGAAAGCCCAGGTGGTGAAGTTCGCAACGACTCAACAGTAATGTCCGTGCGTACGGCTCGTACTTATAACACGCCTGAAGATTTTCAATATCTTGTCATTAAACGCGCAAGCGACAATACACCTATCTATTTAAAAGATGTAGCAGATGTCTTCATTGGTGCAGAAAACGAAAATTCAACCTTCAAAAGTGATGGTGTAGTAAACATCAGTCTTGGTGTGGTATCGCAGTCAGACGCAAACCCGTTAGAGGTTGCTAAGCTGGTTCGTTCTGAAGTCGATAACATCCAGAAGTTCTTACCAGAAGGTACACGCCTTGCGATAGATTACGACGCGACAGTATTTATCGAGCGTTCAATCGAAGAGGTGTACAGCACGCTATTTATCACAGGCGGCTTGGTGATTTTGGTGTTGTACATTTTCATCGGCCAAGCTCGTGCAACCTTAATTCCTGCGGTTACGGTTCCTGTTTCTCTGATTTCTTCGTTCATTGCCGCGTACTACTTTGGGTTTTCTATCAACTTGATCACCTTGATGGCGTTGATATTATCGATTGGTTTGGTGGTGGATGACGCAATTGTGGTTGTAGAGAATATCTTCCACCATATTGAACGCGGTGAATCGCCATTACTCGCCGCATATAAAGGCACAAGAGAGGTTGGTTTTGCTGTTATAGCAACAACATTAGTGCTGGTGATGGTGTTCTTACCGATCTCCTTTATGGATGGCATGGTAGGTCTACTATTTACAGAGTTTTCTGTATTGCTGGCTATGTCGGTCATATTCTCCTCTTTGATTGCCCTGACGCTGACTCCTGTATTAGGTAGTCAGATTTTGAAAGCGAATGTAAAACCAAATCGATTCAATGAAGCGGTTGATCGCTTGTTTAGCAAGCTTGAGAGTGGTTATCGCGCATTATTGAAAGGCGCATTGAAAGTACGTTGGGCTGCTCCGCTGGTGATTCTAGCTTGTTTGGGCGGTAGCTATTTCTTGATGAATCAGGTACCGGCCCAGCTGACCCCACAAGAAGATCGCGGTGTGATATTCGCGTTTGTGCGCGGTGCAGATGCTACGTCATACAATCGTATGTCAGCCAATATGGATATTGTCGAAGACCGATTGATGCCATTACTAGGGCAAGGTTATCTGAAGTCATTCAGTATCCAAACGCCAGCGTTTGGTGGCCAGGCAGGAGACCAGACAGGCTTTGTGATCATGATTCTAGAAGATTGGAACGAACGTGATATCACGGCTCAGCAAGCCCTTAACAAAGTACGGAAAGAATTGGCAGGTATCCCAGATGTTCGAGTGTTCCCATTTATGCCAGGTTTCCAAGGTGGTTCGAGTGAGCCAGTTCAGTTCGTATTAGGCGGCTCTGATTACGATGAGCTCGTTGTTTGGGCTGAAATGCTAAAGAACAAAGCAGAAGAATCACCAATGATGGAAGGAGCAGAGATAGATTACTCGGAAAAAACGCCTGAGTTATTGGTTACAGTTGACCGACAGCGTGCCGCAGAGCTAGGAGTCAGTGTTCAAGACATTTCTGACACCCTAGAAATCATGCTCGGTGGTAAAAGCGAAACGACTTATGTTGAGCGTGGCGAAGAGTACGATGTGTATCTTCGCGGTGATGAAAATAGCTTTAATAATGCTGCAGATTTAAGTCAGATTTATCTGCGCACGAATAGCGGTCAGCTAGTGACGTTAGATGCGGTCACAAAAATTGAAGAAGTGGCGGCCTCTATTCGTCTTTCTCACTACAACAAACAGAAGTCCATCACTATTACTGCCAACCTGTCGGAAGGTTATACATTAGGAGATGCGCTGGATTACCTAGACCAGGAAGCCATCGACAACTTACCGGGTGACATTTCGGTGAGTTATTCGGGGGAGTCGAAAGACTTTAAAGAGAACCAAGCGAGTGTTGCTGTTGTGTTTGCATTGGCACTGCTAGTGGCGTATCTCGTGTTGGCGGCTCAGTTTGAAAGCTTCGTAAACCCGTTAGTGGTCATGTTTACGGTGCCGATGGGTGTATTTGGTGGCTTCCTTGGTTTAGTTATTATGGGCCAAGGTATGAACATTTATAGCCAGATCGGCATGATCATGTTGATTGGTATGGTGACGAAAAACGGTATTTTGATCGTAGAATTTGCCAATCAGCTACGTGATCGTGGCGTTGGGTTTGAAAAAGCGATCATTGATGCAGCTGCGCGACGTCTACGTCCAATCTTGATGACTGCGTTTACCACACTTGCTGGCGCAATTCCGTTGATCGTATCGACAGGGGCGGGTTATGAGAGCCGTATTGCCGTGGGTACGGTAATCTTTTTCGGGATGGGGTTTGCGACATTGGTGACCTTGTTTGTTATCCCGGCAATGTACCGATTGATTTCGGCGAAAACACAAGCACCAGGTCATGTAGAAGCAGAGTTAAACAAAGCAATTAGCCATGATACGAAGGGCCGTATAGCGCACCCTTAAATCAAACGTTAAAACATAAAAGCCGAGGTAATAACCTCGGCTTCTCTTTATCGGTTTAAAGTTAGCTCGGAAGCGTTCGATTAGAAGCGTTTCCCTAGGCTGATTTGTACACCTTCGTAGCTGTCGTAAAAATCTTCAAAACCCATATCCGCGACATTATAAATGTACTCTGCGCGTAACCAGATATCTTTGCTCATATCCCAATGGACACCAGCACCGATGTTGAATAGCGCGCCTGAATCATCTGTGACTTTTTGTTCGTTTGGAACATACATTTCAGCTTGAGTGCCAAGCGCAGTTACGCGACCAAACAGTGACAGCGGCGTATCGCCTAAGTTATCACTTGTTACAACAGCAGACATACCTGCTTGGTAATAGTGAAGATCTAAGTCAGTTTTTAGAGCATCGTTCTTAAGTTCATTTTGTGAATAGCGCAGAACCCCTTCAAACGCGAGGTATTGGTTTATATGGTAACCCCAGCCAACTGTGATATGTGGTGTTGACCACTCATTGTCTCTATCCGAGCCGAAATACGGTGTATCAAAACCAACGTTACCAGTACCCAGATAAAAATAAGATTGATGAGCTTGTTCTTGAGCAGCTAAAGTTGGCACGCTAATGGTCAAGGCAGACAATAATAGAATGGCGTTTTTCATAACTAGACGATAACCTTGGTAAAAGACCGTTGTAATGATTTGTTTAAATGTTAATTTAATCAATAGGATGGATGGTAATTATCATATCAGCTTTTATCAAAGGTAGTGATTTTAGAATGGGAATTGTTGCGCTAAAGCATACTTCTTACTCATGACTACCGACTAACTAGATATGGTGACGAAAGCTAGCTAAATAAGAGAGAAGGAAAGGAAAGTGGCTGAATTCAAATACAAAAACTTGACTCAAGAAGAACAAGATAAGTTAGACGCGGCGACATTTCGCCGTTTATTGGCGCATTTAGATGCTAACAAAGACGTACAAAACATCGACCTGATGATCCTTGCGGGCTTCTGTCGCAACTGCTTTAGCAAATGGTATAAATCTGAGGCTGAAAATCTCGGTTTGGATTTAGATATTGATGACGCTCGCGAACGTGTTTACGGCATGACTTACGATGAATGGAAACAAAATCATCAACCAGCGGCAACGCCAGAACAATTGGCTGCGTTTGAAGCGCGCCAGAAAAAGTAAAACCCAGCGATAAAAACAGCCCACATGAAGTTGGGCTGTTTTTTAAAGTCCAGTTTGCACGTTAAGCGTTAGTTGAGCCGCAACAAGCTGGCTCAACGCAACCTTTTGCTTGAATGACTTCGAGTTGAGCTAAGTAAGGTTGAATATCGCCGATGTTCTCTTTTACCCATGTTAAGTCATAATACGTATCTAGGTAACGCTCTCCAGAATCACATAGAAGCGTCACGATAGAACCCTTCTCACCGCGTTGTTTCATCTCACAAGCCAATTGCAGCACACCGTAAAGATTGGTGCCTGTTGATGCGCCGACTTTACGCCCAATCAGCTGAGATACCCAATGGGCGGTTGCCACACTGGCTGCGTCTGGAATTTTGCGCATTTCATCAATGACACCAGCAATAAAACTTGGTTCGACACGTGGTCGCCCGATACCTTCAATTTTGCTGCCAGTATCGCCTTTCAATGAGTGATTTCCTGACTGGAAAGCATCGTAAAACACTGAGTTTTCAGGGTCTACCACGCAAAGCTTAGTGTCGTATTTTTGGTAACGAATAAAACGGCCAATGGTTGCTGATGTGCCGCCTGTTCCAGGACTCATCACTACCCAGCTAGGAATCGGGTGATCTTCTAACTCCATTTGGCTAAAGATAGAGTTCGCGATGTTGTTGTTACCGCGCCAGTCAGTAGCGCGTTCAGCATAAGTAAACTGGTCCATGTAGTGACCATTTAGTTCTTGAGCCAAGCGTCGAGACTCGTCATAAATCTGATCTGATCGTTCAACAAGGTGCGCTTTACCACCGTAAAATTCAATTTGTTCGATCTTTTTACGTGCAGTGGTTTTCGGCATGACGGCAATGAACGGTAAGCCAAGTAAACGCGCAAAATACGCTTCCGAAACGGCAGTGCTGCCTGAGGACGCCTCGATTACAGTGGTTTCAGGACCAATCCATCCATTACAAATAGCATAAAGAAACAATGAGCGCGCCAATCGATGCTTAAGAGAGCCTGTTGGATGCGTGCTCTCATCTTTTAGGTAGATATCGATACCATCAAGAGAAGGCAGTTCAAGTTTAAATAAATGAGTATCAGCAGAACGTTGAAAGTCTGCTTCAATTTTACGCACTGCATTGTTGATCCAGTTGTGGTCAGTACACATGGCGTCTCTCCTTGGAAATCGATAGATAAGCATTAGATGGGAATAATTTACCTATAATACGAGAGAAAAACTTTGCTATAGTTGCCGGTAATGACTATTTTGATAGAAAAGTTTTCTACACTTCGTGGGTTTTATAGGATGAGTTTGGATCGGGTCGATAAACAGCTGCTTGCGTTGTTACAAACCGACAGCACCTTGTCATTAAATGAGTTAGCAGAGCAGGTAAATCTGACAACGACGCCATGTTGGAAGCGTTTGAAAAGGTTGGAAGAAGAGGGCTACATCGAAAAACGCGTGGCGTTGTTAAGTACAGAAAAGCTCGAGCTATCTTTCATTGCATTTGTTCAGTTAAAAACGATTGATCATTCCGAAGGTTGGTATCACCATTTTGTTACAACTGTGAGTGACTTTCCTGAGGTAATGGAGTTTTATCGTATGGCTGGCGAGTATGACTACATGATGAAAGTACTAGTCAAAGATATGAAGTGTTTTGACGAATTCTATAAGCGGTTAGTTAATAGCGTAAAAGGGCTATCTAATGTGACTTCAACATTTGCTATGGAGTCCATTAAATACACAACAGAGTTACCAATCCTAAAATAACTCGCCCTATAAGAATTCTATCTAATGTTAATTCTACCTTTTAGTATTTTAAATGTTAAAAGGTAGTTTGATTATGCTTTTAAAACTATTTCCTACCAGATTTTTATAAATATAAACGATATTTATTCTCTCTTCTATTTTTCATTAACCATTTGTTTTTGCAGTCCATTAATCCTATACATCATAACGAAAGAAAAAATAACGCAATTTTTTCTCTTTCTTTTTCATGTTTTATTTTATTGAATATTAATTTTTACTAAATTAATGGAAGAGTTTGATTTAAACGTTTGCTTTTTGTGTTTTCATGTAATTTGGTCGCTATTTTTGATTATTTGTTTTTAGGATTAATACAGTAGCAATTACTTAAGTAATAAAGTACTCAAAAATGGGGATAGTGATTAATAAAACATCGTATTATTATCGCCCCATCTTGTATGTAACAAAGTATTACTAAAAATGAACAGAAATTACTATTTGCTTTTTCTCGCAGCTTTACTCGCTGGCTGTGGCGGTGGGGGAGACTCTAAGCCGAACAATACGAAGACACCAACTACGATAACAAAGCAGAACCGTCCGCAATTAAAAGTGGAAGACACGGTGTTGAAGTTTGAAGGAGTGGGAACGGTTACTGAAGCAAAACTGAGCAATGTACATGGGTCGGTATCTTACCAAGTCATTGATTCTAATCCGCCAAATGTCGTGAAAATTAATGACTCAGGAATACTACAAATTCTGCGCCCAGGAACGGCGACTATTCTTGCTACAGATAGTAGCTCTGCTTATGAATCTTCTGAAGCAAGATTTTCTGTCACTGTAGAGCGAGGCATCAATACTGAACTTTCAGTGAGTGATCTGAATTTCAATGCGATTGAGTCAGAAGGAAAAGCGTTGATCGTCCGTGGCCAAAAAGGCGAACTGAGTTATGAGGTAGAAAGTGGTCATAACTTGATTCGTGTTGATGAGAACGGTTCGGTATATTCATTAGGTTCAGTTGGTCAGGCATCGGTGCTGATTACTGATTCAGGTAACGACTTTTACTTGCCGAAACAAGTTCGCGCTACGGTTAAGCTGCATGCAGTAGCTCCGGGGCAATTACAGTTCGCTTTGCTTGAAGACGAGTATCGAGAAGGGTTGACGTTAGAACCAGTGCGTCTAGATAAAGCTCAAACGCAACGTATTTCTTACAAAATTATAAATAGCGTACCAGACAGCAAGGTGGCCGAGTTGCTAGACCCTGAAACGGGTTTACTTCTTGTTCATAATGTTGGTCGATTAACGGTTGAAGCGACTGCAACTTACAGCGACGCGTTTCTGGATAAACAGCAAACAGCGCAATTTTTTGTGGATGTAAAACAAGGCAAGCGTCAAGAAATCAGGGCAGCGGATATCGTCACAACTTATGAGGAAGGTGGACGAATTTTCCCTAAGGTGACGAACGCCTACGGTGACTATGAGCTGAGAATCATTCGTGGTGAAGACGTTGTCGCTAAAACTGAAAATGGTGAAGCATTACTGATCAAAGGTGTTGGTGCTGCTGAAGTGGAAATTTACGAGCATGACATGCGTAATTATCCTGCAAGCAAAACTCGCTTTGATCTTGAAGTTAATCGCGCGCCTCATCCCGTTATAAAAGACATTGAAATGCCGCTTACCTATCAACCAAATCTTTCAATCCCTCTGGCGTTTAAAGGGCAAAAAGGTAACGTAAATCTAGTTAGCAGCTTACCTAATGGCTTACGAATGACTGACGGCAAGTTGGAGGTAGTGACTGCGGGTGAGTACGACCTTAAGTTTGAAGACGATGGTGGGGAGTTCTACCAACCTATTCAATTTAATGTCGTCATTAAAGTTGCAAAGGCTGAAGGCCAACCGATGGCAACGCACGATTATGACGTTGTGTACAGCAACAAATACAGTTTTGATCTTCACCGTGATTTTGGTTTGAGTGCTGACGAGCAAATTGAGATTGTAGATAACACCGCACCAGATGTTGTCGGTGGTTTTAGTGAAGGACGTCTCCATGTGTATAAAGCGGGTAAAGCGACGCTAACTGTGCGCAGAAAAGAGAGCGCGAATTATACTGTTGGTCCTGATCAAAAAGTCTATGTGACAATTTTGAGTGCGCCGAGCCGAATTGAAGTTCAATCCGATGTGGAAGAGATTTGGAAGGTTGGCCAAACATTTGTTGCGCCGAAAATCTCTGGTACGGTTGGAGAAGTTACGTACCGATTTGCAGACAACGCTGCAACAGATGTGGTTTCCTTAAACAGCCAAACGGGTGCCATGCAAATTCTTAACGCGGGTAGCACAAAAATTATTGTTTCGGATGCGGGGGACGACAAAGTGGATCCGGGTGAAAGTAGTTTCTCGGTCACGATTAAACAAGGCACAAACCCTGTATCGGTTACTTACCCAACGGTAGAATTCTCCGCTGGTAGTGTTATCTCACCAGTGATGAGTGGTGGGACTGCGAAGGCAAGTTACCGTCTTATTAACCAAAAAGACCCTGTGGTCGAGCTAGTTTCTCCTGATACAGGGCGTTTGAAAATCCTGCATGCAGGCACGTACCAATTAGAGGTTACTCTTACTGGGCGCAACTACAAAGCTAAAACAATCGTCGTAAATGGCACTATTAACAAAGCGAATCACCCTGGTTTAAGTGCTTCTACAATGAAGGTGGAATTTGAACCATTTAAAAAGGTTAAGCTAGACTTTGGTACACCAATAGGAAACCGCAGCTATCAAATATCCAGCTCAACAATTAAAGGAGTCGCTTCATTAGATGTTGATAAGGAAGAGCTGACGTTACTTGACCTCCCACCAGTAAAAAGACGTTGGATTTCTCTCGACGTTTCGGAAGGAGAATCTCGAGATTACAAAGCGTTGGAAAGTAAGAAAGTCCAGCTGTATCTAAGCTTTGCAGATGAAGGTGTTGCGGATCAATATACATTGCTTGAAACTGAACAAACAGTATTGTTTAGCACGCTAAATGCACGTGAGTTTTCTAACTTAGAAGAAAGTGAGTTTGGTTTGATGAACGTTCGTTCAGTGCGAGAGCCAACGGACGAAGAATTGAAATTATACGGCAAAGGTAAGATTGCACTACTTGCATTCAAGCCGGTGGGTAACGATGACCAAACTCTAATAAAAGGAGCGTGGGTACACTTAGCTCGATTTGATGGATGTACATCAGAGCTGTTCGAAGATGATCTCAAGCCTTTTGAAGCAATTGACTATGATGACCCAGGGTACTGCACCAACGGCAGCACGATTCGTATGACTCGGTTCTTAATAATTGATGACTCGAAGATGGAAAAGGTAGAGTATGAGTTAGTAGCACCTGTGATTACTTACCGTCGTGGGGTTCGTGAATTTTTAGCAACGAATAAAGGTGGATTCTATGCCGACCCAAATGTCATTTACGGGAAAGGCGAATATGGTTACCCGAAATCACTTTACGAATGGTCGGTTATTAACATGAAGTATCAACCAAATTAATCATCGTTTGATACCCCTTAAAAAAGGAGTGCGGAACAGCACTCCTTTTTTCGTCTGGCGAACACGAGCTATTTCGTGTAGCGCATCACCCCTTCTTGCACGGCGGTCGCCACTAAGTGACCTTGCTGGTTGTATATTTCGCCACGGACCAACCCACGAGTATTGCTCGCCGTTGGGCTCTCTATCGCATATAGAAGCCATTCATCCATCTTAAACGGACGATGGAACCAGATAGAGTGGTCAATGGTGGCCACTTGAAAGTTAGGCGTCATTAATGAGACTTCATGTGGATGCATTGCTGTCACAAGGAATCCCCAATCGGATGCGTAGGCCAGAAGGTACTGGTGAATTAGCTGATTCTCTGGCATTTCACCATTAGCACGAATCCAAAGGTACTGTTTGGGTTCTGCTTTTTTGGGCTTCAAAGGGTTGATAACCGTAACGGGGCGAGTTTCGATTGGCTTTTCCCCGCAAAATGTTTTGCGTAAGCGTTTGGGTAGAAATTCTGCAATATGGCTTGCGAGCTCACTCTCTGAGGCAAAGTTTTCTGGACCAGGGATATCTGGCATTTCTTTTTGATGATCAAACCCAGGTTGATCGCCATGGTAGGATGCGGTTAGGTAAAAAATAGGGCGTCCATTTTGAATTGCTTTTACGCGTCTAGTGCTAAAGCTACGGCCATCTCTCAGATTTTCTACATCATAAATAATAGGTTTTTCTGGATCGCCAGGGTACAAAAAATAGCTATGGAAGGAGTGTACCGTGCGTGTTTCTTCAACGGTGTAGCGCGCAGCAGAAAGCGCTTGCCCAATTACTTGACCGCCATAAACTTGAGGCAAACCTAGGTTTTCACTTTGGCCACGAAACAAGCCTTCTTCTAATTTTTCGAGTTGTAGTAGGCTGAGCAATTCTCGTAGTGGTTTACTCATTGTGTCTCCTCACCGTTGTCTTTCATTCCAAGTTACCTCAACAGCCTCACTCTTGTGAAGTGGCATAGTTAAGAACTATTGAGTAACTTAGAAATAGTATTGTTCCAATTATGAAACAAAATCAATTGTTTGATAAATTCTAACTCAGTCAAACTATTGTCAAATAAAGTGACAGGAAGCAGACAGTTTTATATTCCACACCTATAATTGCCTCGGTTTAATGCTCTTTTCGAGGAATATATGAAAAAAACACTACTACTTGTTACTTCTCTACTCTTTGGGGCTGCGTTAGTGGGTTGCCAAACTTCTCAAAATACAGAAATGGAATCTACAGAAGCGTCAATGAAGACGATTACAGGTACAGTGGCTTATCGCGAGCGGATTGCCTTGCCACCAAACGCAGTGGTTACTATTGCGTTAGAAGATGTGTCCTTGGCGGATGCGCCAGCAAAAGTGTTGGCGAAACAGACATTCGAAACAGAAGGTAAGCAAGTTCCTCTTTCTTTTGAGTTGAGTTACGACAGCAATGAAATCAAACCAAACCATCGTTACAGCGTTCGTGCTCGCATTGAGGTAGATGGAAAGCTGCGTTTTATCAGCGACACACATAACGGTGTTATTACAGATGAAGCACAAACTCACCAATTAGATATTCGTCTAGTTGGAACACGTTAATACGACGTACTGAGAACAAAAAATGGCAGCTTAAGGCTGCCATTTGTATTTTTTAAGTGAAGTTTTGCCAACTTCCGATACTTCAATCCCTTCTGCTTCTAATTTCTTTTTTTGTCGCTCTAAGTCTCTGCCTTTTAAAGATATTTTTCCTTGGCTATTTACCACTCTAAACCAGGGGAGTTTACTGCCTTCTGGTAAGTTGCCCAGTGCTTTACCAACATGTCTCGCATAGCCCGGATAACCGGCCATTTTGGCAATTTCCCCATAGGTGGAGACTTTTCCTTTTGGAATTTGGTGAATTACAGCAAAGATTTGCGCTAAAAATTGGTCCATACTCAAAAGTGTCTATTTTGGGTTACTAAGGAATGGTAAACCATTGGACTTGTATATTGCTAACGGTTCTTAACCCTTGTGTTGCCAGCGACTCACTTTGAAGAATTACATTTTCTGTTCTTTAGTGTCGTTGGTTGATGAGCCTTAAACAGCATGAAGCAAACGCAAGCTAAGCTTGAATCTAGACCCTCTCAACGACTTTCAATCCCAGTTTTTGCCGTTGAGTTACCAAGTAGGTGGGGAAGCCAGGAGGCGCTATGATTTTATCGACACTTCAATTTTTCGTTACGACCTTACTCGCTGTTGTCTGTGTTCGGGCGATGAGTTTGAGCGAGGGTGACATTCCCGTTCTTGCACTTATGATCCCCGCGCTGTGGGTTCTGCCACAAGGTGGGTTCGCTGGCTTAGTATTGCTGGGCGCGATGATGGCTTTTGGTGCGACACTCTCAATGCAGCCAATTGCTTTGTCGGTTGGTGTTTTGATCCTTTTCCCACTTTTAATGGTGGTATTTTCTCGTAGAAGCTCTTTAGGTGTGTTGCTCACCGCTGGTCTTATTGTACTTACACTGCAAGTTGGTCTTATGGTCACACAGCAAGGCGGTAAGCTGGATGGTTCTGCTTGGGTTACAGTGGTTCAAACCATTGCGGTTATGGCGATGTGGTGGTCGGCTGCGCATTGGACGCCATCCAATAAACACAGCTGGTGGCCGTTGTTTTTGTTGCTCCCATTGTGGATTGCAGGCCTACCGTACGCCGTTCTTATGGCGTTAAGTTTGACGGGAATGTTAGCGTCAATGGAAGCACTTGCGAAGCTTCAACATACCATTCGTTGGAGCAAATTATTATGTTGGACATTGCCGACTGTGGGTTTTGCCGCTTTAGTCGTCAGCCCGACCACGGATGTGCCAAACCCTGTTTTCGTGGTTTGGATCTGTTTGTTAGGGACGGCTTGGATGACTGACTATATTTTACGTAGTAGCGATGAACAGGCTGAATTATGAGTTTTTAGTCAGGTAAAAAGTGACATGTGCGGCAGAGTATCGAATTGGTTGTGGAACAAAATGGAGATTAGTATATGTTCTTCATTTCATATTTACTACACTTCCAATAATAATAATAACCACAATATAAGTGGTTGATTTAAGATAAGTTTGTCATGACAACTTTTGCTCGAACACTGTTGCTTTTTGCATGTTGCCTCTTGAGTTTGAATGTAAAAGCCGAAGCCCCTTTAATTGCTCATTATAAAGTCGCGACTGAAGCGGATGATGTCGTCACTCGTGTTCTTTTCAATGCTGCTTCAAAGGAGTTTGGCTTTACCGTTCAATACGTGAACTACTCCAGCTTTGATGCCATTCTAAATTCAGTAGCGAATGGGGAAGCGGACTTTGCTGCGAATATCACTTACACACAAGAACGTGCTCAACGTTTTAGTTATTCCCGCCCAACAAATATCGAATATACCTACCTCTTTGGTTTAAAAGATTCGACGTTGAGTGACATTTCGCGTGTTGGCGTCCCCAAAGATACAGTTTATGCCCAATTACTTAAACAACACTACCCTGAGCTAGAACAGATCTCTTATCAAGGTCACGAACAAGCAGTAACACTGCTACGTTCAGGTGCTGTGGATGGCGTTGTCGATGCCATTAACCAGCTCAAGCCGATGCTGATGGAGGGGTTTGACGCCAAGATGCTCAATGATCAGATTTCGATAAAGCCCGTATCCATCATCAGTAAAAAAGATCATCATCTTGAAGCGTTGGACACGTTCGCTACGTTTATTCACGGGGAAGCGGTGCAAAAGCAGCTTCGCGAAGAAATTTCCCAGTATCAATTTGAATTAAGGCGAGCAGCGTTGCGTGATTCTATTCGTTTATTGCCCCTTGATTTTAATGAACCAATACGGATTAAGCTCGAATCTATCTTTCCATATGTTGTATACAACGCAGATGGTAGTGTCGAAGGGATGACGGCTGATGTAGTCCTGAGAAGCTGTGAGATCTTGGCTTTAAACTGCTTGATCATTAGTGAGCCTGGTGAAAGCTGGGGTTCTATGTACCATGAGTTTATCCAAGGTAATTTCGAAATTTTGGCGCCGTTAACGGTCAGCCGTGAGCGGCGCGCATTTAGCTACTTTCCAAAGCCCCATTACGCGCCAGCATCGGTGATGGTCAAGCGTTTAGGTTACAAACCGAGCACATACTCTCATGTTTCACAGTTGATATCTGAGCGGATTGGCGTAGTTAAGGATGACTTTTTCGATCAAATGATGACGCAACTGTTACCGCTAAAAGAACTCAAACGTTATCGTACCCAACAAGAGCTCATTCAGGGGCTACTAAATGAAGAAGTCGATTACATTCCGATGGATACGGCGATGCTTAATCATTTTTTACGTCTCAGTGAATTGGTTCCGATAGAGCAGGATACCGCTATTGGCGAGTTTTATGAGTCACAACTCTCTGTTGGATTGGTCGCGAATGAAAAAGGAGCCATGCTTGCGCCTTTCTTCAGTCGAGCGATAGCGATGTTAGAAGTTGATAAGATCATTGCTCAGTACGATGTACGCCCAGATTGGCGTACCGCACTTGAATATGAGATTCGATTAGCGACGCAAACACAAGCTGTGTTTATCTTTGTATTATTGTTTGCTATTTGTGTTTCGCTTTATCTTTACCGTCAATCGAACACTGACAACTTAACAGGGTTAAGGAATCGTCGTGCGTTGCAAGTAAAGTATCGAAAAGGAGTAAACAAAGATCTATCCATACTTTACTTAGACATTAATCATTTCAAACGAATCAATGACACTTATGGTCATCGCGCTGGGGACGAAGTTTTACAACTACTGGCGCTAAAAATTCATTATGTCTGGTCGGGAAGATGTTATCGAATTGGAGGGGATGAGTTCATATTGCTGGGTTATCCAACGCAAGCCGAGTTAACTAGAGCAATGAGAGAGCTCAGTAGAATCGACGTGAAAGGCAAATTATGTAGTGATTTGGAGTCTATAAGTATCTCTATTGGTTTCTCTGCAAAAAGGGAACGGCACATGAGCTTAGAGCAAGCGATGCATTTGGCTGATGAAGACATGTACATGAGTAAGCAGTCCTCACGGCACGACTCCTCTTATCGTGACTGCACGGTTTCATCATAAAGGAATGAATTGATCGAGTTTTGTTCAAACGGTAATGAAATGATGAAATTCAAGGTTTTTGCTCTTGCATTATGAGAGCTGATACTGAATAATCGCCCCATCGATTGAGGCAAGACCTCTCGAAAAGAATTATGGGGCTCTGGTCCTCTCGCAACAATAGCTCGTGAACTCGGTCAGGTCCGGAAGGAAGCAGCCGCAGCGTGTGACTTGTGTGCCGGGATGTGGCTGGGGTCCCACCCTTTGAAAGCCCTGCGTTATCGCAGGGCTTTTTTCGTTTTTGAGCCTTCTTTTATTTTGGCTACGCTTGGTGTTCAACGTCTTCTGATGATCAAGCTTCTTGAGGTTATTTAGGTATAATTTATAATCTCATCCGCTTGATACCGAACTGTCGTGAAGATTGTTTAGGGTACGCTCGCCGAATAACCATTTTCACCTGGGATACTTTAATGATTTCAAAAAACCAATTAAAACTGCTTCGTGCTTTAGGTCAAAAGAAACAGCGTAAAGCGCATGGCTTATTCCTAGTTCAGGGTGAAAAGAACGTACTAGAGCTAGCAAGTAGTTCATTGAAGGTGAAGCAGGTTTTTGCAACAGCGGCATTTCTCGAACAAAATGCTGGTACGCTAAATCGTTTTGATTGTGTTGAAGCATCGCTTGATGAATTGACCAAAGCGAGCACGCTTGTGAGCAATAATGCGGCCATTGCTGTGGTTGAAATTCCGAGTGTAAAAGAGCCTCAAGCGAAAGGCTTGATGATTGCGCTAGATGGTGTATCCGACCCTGGTAATCTAGGTACGATTATTCGTGTTGCAGACTGGTATGGCATCAAGCACATTATTGCGAGTACAGATTGTGCTGATCCTTATAATCCTAAAACGATCAGTGCGACCATGGGCAGCTTTGGCCGCGTACAAGTGAGTTTGGTGGATTTGCCAAGTTACTTGGAACACGCCAAATTGCCAGTATATGGCGCGTTTTTGGAAGGAGAGAGCGTTCATAAAACGGATTTCGCTGCTGAAGGTATTTTGTTGATGGGCAGCGAATCTCATGGTGTGCGTGAAGCCGCAGCAAAATTCGTGACAGATAAGATCACGATTCCGGCGTTTGGCGGTGCCGAATCACTGAATGTCGCGATGGCGACTGGCATTATTTTAGACAACATGCGCCGCCAACATAGCTAATGCAACAATTACTTAATAACAAAGCCAGTCTATTTGACTGGCTTTGTTGTATTTTGCCTAGAAAAATCAGCCTGGCTGAATCTTGCGTTTAACGAAATACAGTGAATGTTGTTCGGTGAGTTAATTTTGTTTTAGTTCAATAGGCTGTGCCTATAAATAAAATTACTCCTTTCCATTTAGTAAAATCAGGAAATTAGGCGACACTTATCTAAAGGCCGCAATAAAATGCCCTTAAGGAGATAAGAATGCATTCATTAAAAGTAAAAGATTACATGACGTTGCAAGCGGTGACTTTCACGAAAGATATGTCACTTTCGGCAGCTTTAAACAAAGTAATGCAAAGTGTCACACTAGGTGGCCCTGTCATTGATGAAAATGAAAAAGTGGTTGGGTTTTTATCGGAGCAAGACTTATTAGATAAGTTGGTGAAAGCAAGTTATCACTGCCAAGATACACATACGGTACAAGAGTGTATGCATGATGATGTCTTATCTGTTTCTCCAGAAATGTCAGTAATTGAACTGGCTGACATGATGAAAGTTGGAAAGCCGAAAATGTATCCAGTGGTGGATGGCAAAGGTAAGTTGGTTGGTGTTATCACAAGAAGAGACGTGCTGCGTGCCATAGGAATGACATTAAATGAGTGTTTTAAGCATCCCGTTTAACCTCTCTGTTTAAACTTTACGGAATATTGCTTTTAAACTGGTTTGGAAAGACGCTTCGGCGTCTTTTTTATTTTCTATCGCCGAACTGTACAAATTTATCTTGACCTTGGAGCTTACTCTAAGGTTTATCCTTAGCAATAGGTAAATCACCGATACCAATAAGGAAAAAATTATGTGTACAAAACATCAAGGTTGCCAATCTAGCAAAATCAAAACTGCGGTGCCGCTTGGTGCAAGCGAGTCATGCTGTGCGCCAGTAAAATCTTCGCTCAATATCTCTCAGGCCAGTGTTGATGTTTCTGAAAGCTCTTGCTGTAGTGGAGGAGGCTGCAGCGTTGACACAGGCGAGGAAGACGATCCCACAAGGGAGAGTAATTCCTCCGTTCGGAACGCTTGGCTTGTGTCAGGTATGGATTGCCCATCTTGTGCGCAAAAGCTTGAGAAAGCCATTACGTCTTTACAAGGCGTCAGCCAAGCCAAGGTTTTGTTTGCAACAGAAAAACTGGTCGTCGATTTTGATGGTCTAGAGCTGATAGCTACGATAGAGCAGACAGCCCAAAAAACGGGTTTCCCGCTCTCTTCACTTGATGCTCCAAAACCAAGCACTACAAAGAAAGGCTGGCTTGGCGTCATAAGAGACAACATCCAAATTCTCTCGATTGCTGGTGCAATGGCTACTGCGGCAGTAATTTCTAAGATCGACCCTCAAATAAGCGCTTGGTTATTCACTTTGACGTGTTTACTTGGTTTATACCCAATCGCGCTCAAAGCATTTAAGTTGGCGCGTAGCGGTACGCCTTTTGCGATTGAAACGTTAATGAGTGTAGCGGCGCTCGGCGCTTTATATTTAGGTGAAACCGCCGAAGCCGCAATGGTGTTATTGCTTTTCCTTATTGGTGAAAAGTTAGAAGCATATGCATCATCTCGCGCGCGAAGCGGTGTCCAGGCGTTAATGGACTTAGTCCCAGAAAATTCAATTTTAATTATTGATGGTGAACGCAAAGAAGTACCAGCTGCGCAGCTTAAACCAGGGGATATCATAGAAGTCGCACCCGGAGGTCGTTTGCCTGCCGACGGTGTTTTGCAAGATGCGCTTGCGAGTTTTGACGAAAGTGCGTTAACGGGAGAATCTGTTCCCGTTGAACATCAAACCGGTGGCAAAGTGATGGCCGGGGCTGTGGTTGTCGATAAAGTGGTTCGTTTACAGGTGACTTCCCGTCAGGGCGAGAATGCGATAGATCGAATTCTTCATTTGATTGAAGAAGCAGAATCCCGTAAGGCACCATTAGAACGCTTTCTTGATAAATTTAGCCGTTGGTATACGCCACTAATGATGTTGGTGTCTCTGATGGTTATCGTTACGCCGCCATTACTATTTGCCCAACCGTGGGAAACGTGGATCTATCGAGGACTCGCCCTGCTGTTGATTGCTTGTCCATGTGCATTAGTCATTTCAACGCCTGCGGCGATCACTTCTGGCTTGGCGGCAGCGGCTAAGCGGGGCGCATTGATCAAAGGTGGAGCGGCGCTTGAGTTGCTTGGCAAGGTTGAGTCTGTCGCATTTGATAAAACTGGGACACTGACGCAAGGTAAACCAGAAGTGACCGACGTCTTTGCTTTTGATATGGATGAAGACAAGTTACTTAGCCTAACTGCGTCAATCGAGGTTGGTTCAAGTCATCCTCTAGCGGTTTCTTTAGTTACCAAAGTGCAAGAGCAGGGGCTTACTATTCCTGAAGCGTTGGATAAAACCGCGCAAGTAGGCTCTGGTGTCACTGGTTACGTCGATGGAAAAATGGTCCAAGTGGTCACGCCTTCAAAGGCAGACTTTCCACTTTCTCAAGAAGCCAAAGAGCAAGTGGTTACGTTGGAACAACAAGGTAAAACGGTTGTCATTGTTCGTTACGATGACGAGGTCATTGGCGTGATCGCATGGCAAGATACATTGCGCTCAGATGCCAAGCAAGCCATCGCAATGTTGAAGGAACTTGGGGTCACGTCGGTGATGCTAACGGGTGACAACCCGAGAAGTGCAGAAGCAATGGCAAATAGAATAGGCTTGGATTATAAAGCGAGTTTGTTACCTGCAGACAAGGTGCATTACGTCGAGAAACTATCACAACAACATACCGTTGCGATGGTGGGAGACGGTATCAATGATGCTCCAGCCATGAAAGCTTCGAGCATTGGTATTGCGATGGGAGGCGGTACGGATGTTGCGCTCGAGACTGCTGATGCGGCGTTAACACACAACCGTTTGATTGAGCTACCTGCCATGATAGAACTGTCGCGTGCGACGCTAAGTAACATTCGTCAGAATGTCGCGTTAGCGCTAGGTTTGAAAGGTGTATTCTTAGTGACAAGTTTACTTGGGGTTACTGGGTTGTGGGTTGCAGTATTAGCTGACAGTGGTGCAACAGCACTGGTGACATTGAATGCGTTGAGATTACTTCGTTTTGAGTCCAAACAGATCAAATAACTGACCTAACCAATGATCCCACTCATTAATAGCCCGAGGCATTCGTGTATCGGGCTTTTTTTAACCGTATTCACCTGATGCGATCAGACGTTTTTCTCGTCCTTGAAATCACGCATTGCTATGCAACAAAATGATCTAATGCCCCTTAAAGTGTGATCAATACCAGTTTTGTTTGAAATTTCATTTTCATTACATCTTATCATTGTGATTGTGATCACTCTATGTTGGTGAAAGGTTCGCTACAGTGCATCTGTACCCAATAACTGATTAATGAGCTTATTGTTCATAAAATAAGCCACAATAAGGAGCGACTTATGTCTCAAGCTGTATTCCATTTAGGTGTTACTGAAGCTGATCTTAATGGTGCGACTCTAGCGATCATTCCTGGTGACCCAGCGCGTGTTCAAAAAATCGCAGAACAAATGGAAAATCCAGTATTTCTAGCAAGCCATCGTGAATACACGCTATACCGTGCAGAGCTAGACGGTAAACCTGTTGTGGTTTGTTCTACAGGTATTGGTGGTCCTTCTACCTCTATCGCAGTTGAGGAATTGGCACAGCTTGGTGTTCGCACTTTCCTACGTGTTGGTACAACGGGTGCAATTCAACCGCATGTAAACGTGGGTGACATGATCGTAACGACGGGGTCAGTTCGTCTTGACGGTGCGAGCCTACACTTTGCTCCTATGGAATTCCCAGCAGTTGCTGACTTTGAAGTAGCAACCGCAATGAAAGCAGCGGTAGAAGAGTCTGGCGCTACAGTTCACATGGGTGTGACTGCATCAAGCGACACGTTCTACCCTGGTCAAGAACGTTACGATACGTTCTCTGGTCGTGTTGTTAAGCGTTTCCAAGGCTCTATGCAAGAATGGCAAGACATGGGCGTACTTAACTTCGAGATGGAGTCTGCAACACTGCTAACAATGTGTGCGAGCTCTGGTTTAAAAGCGGGTTGTGTGGCTGGTGTTATCATCAACCGTACACAAAAAGAGATTCCAGATCATTCAACTCTGAAAGAAACGGAAGCGCGTTCAATTAAAGTGGTTGTAGAAGCAGCGCGTAAAATGCTTTAAGCCTCTATAGTTGGCATTTAAACAAACAGAAAAAACCAGAGGCTAACCTCTGGTTTTTTTCTACTTATAGAAATGCGTACAGCTAAAATTTAGGTATAAAAAAAGCAGCATTAATGCTGCTTTTTATCGTTGTGAATTTTAGCTTTTCTTAATGGCACTATATCTCGTCTGAACCGCCCGCGTCTTTAAACCAAGCCGTTAAGTGCGTTCTTAAATCTTTAAGCTCATCAGGGCCAATCAGGGCTAGCCCTAAGTCTTCAGCACGAGTAATGTCATTGTGACGAAGAGGACGGAAGCTCACCAACATTGCGCGCGCTTGTAAGCCACCTAATAGATCGCGAAGCGATTCTAACTTATATAAAGTATCGTCGCCGTCATCTCTCATGCCTTTGGTTTTGCACTCGATGATGTGCAGCTTGTTGTTTACAACTGTTGCGACATCTAACTCATTGCGTACTTCACTTTCACCAAGTTTACGATAAACCTGAACATTTAACGATCGATCTTGAATCGTCGGCATAGTGTCTTGGATTTGCTTCACGGTGCTGTGAACCAAAGTTTCTAACCACTCACCGTTTGAAAAGCGTCGAGCATCTTCATCTGCAAACGTTAAAACGCCATTTTCATAGGTGGCGATTTCTGCTTCTACTAAATCTGAAAGCAACATGTTGAGCTCACGGTAGCCCTGCTGTTTTTCGGAGAGCTCGACATCAAGCTTTTGTTCTTTGCGGCATGTGGTTGCAAGG
Organism: Vibrio sp. Vb1166; assembly: GCF_033338695.1. Taxonomy (NCBI): domain Bacteria; kingdom Pseudomonadati; phylum Pseudomonadota; class Gammaproteobacteria; order Vibrionales; family Vibrionaceae; genus Vibrio; species Vibrio sp. Vb1166. Next base: position 22,254 of record NZ_JAWOTE010000032.1, read on the forward strand.
TAGTTAAGTGTTGCTAGACCTGGCCCAAGTTCAAGCGCATTTGAGGCCCATCGTTCACCAAGTTCATACAATTTTTTATCAAGAAGAGGTGGTAAATCAACGTGGTGAAACTCGCCGCGTGCACCAAAGATAGTGAGGTAATCTGCAATCGTAATGTGATCTTCGACTTGGGTATCTTCTTTGCCATCAGGGTATAACCAACAAAGCTTATCGCTACTAGGCTCAACCACAAAAATTGGCCAGCGATAGGTACGGAAAACTTCGTACACCGACAACAAGCGATGACGAAGACCACAGCTCGCGTTCAATTTTACATCTTCGCCGCGTTCATGGAGGTCTTTTGCCAGTTTTTGAATTGCTTGTTTGATCAGAGATGTATTAACAGCGGATGGAATTTCAAAAAATTCAGAAGTAATTTCTCGTTGATCTAAAACGGCACTCAGTCGGTCAAATATATCTAACTGGCTCTTGTCTCCGATGAAGACGATATGTGTGCTTAGCGTACGATTATCTAATAGAGGAGTGACCAATCTCACTGGGTCTTGGTCGATAATACCAACATGAACAGCCATAGATTTTCCTTTTTATGAGGCCGCTCGAAAAGAGTTGTTCAAGGGGATGAGCTGGCCTTATTAATCATATGTAGACATGGCCGACAAAAAACAAGGGCGACTTAACAAAAAGTCGCCCTTATACAGTTGATTGCACTAATTAATGCTCTTAATTATAAAGTATTTATAACTTAAATCGGTGGACCAATTCATTTTGCTGATGAGCCAAGTGGGTCAGTGATTCACTGGTTTGTGCGATATTCGACATGGCTTGGAAACTTTCATCGGCGATGCTGTTGATATCTTCGATGCTGCGAGCAATGTCTGTTGATGTTTCACTTTGCTCTGCTGCTGCTTGTGAAATGTGCGTACTCATTTGGCTGATTTCGATGATTAGCGCTTGGATCTCTTCCATTGAGCTGTTCGCTTTTGATGCTTGCTCAACCGACATCTCCATATCGCTCATACAGCTTTGTATGACTTGGTTCGCCGATTGCGAGCTAGATTGCAGATTACTGATCATGGATTCAATTTCAGTGGTTGATTGAGTCGTTCTTGATGCGAGTACTCGTACTTCATCTGCCACTACCGCGAAGCCGCGACCTTGTTCACCAGCGCGAGCCGCTTCAATTGCCGCGTTCAATGCCAGTAGGTTGGTTTGCTCCGCAATGTTGCGGATCACATCAAGGATAGACCCAATTTGACCACTCATCTTTTGTAGCTCAGAAACTGCGGAGACCGATTCGTTCAAACGTGTTTCTAGTTGATTAATGGTTGAGATATTACTGCTCATAACATTTCTGCCTTCTTCAGAGGCAGATTCGACGCGTTGCACCATTTCTAGCGAGCCTTGCGCACTTTGCGCGACTTCCTGCACTGAATGAGACATTTCTGTCATCGCGGTAGCGACGTTTGCTGTTTGTTCGCGTTGAGAGCTCAATTTGATTTGTGCTTGCGAAGAGGTGCGTTCGTTGGTTGTCGCGGTTGACGATAGGTTTTCTGACGCTTCGTTGAGTTTCACCAAGATCTCGTGAAGGTTGTCGGCGAGTGAGTTAATGTGTCCACTCACACGGCTGAATTCGTTGTTATAGCGAATATCGATACGCTGTGTCATATCACCTTCAGTCAGGCCTTCTAACACTTTTAGAATACGAGTCAACGGCTCGCGAACGCTTTGTGCGATGTGGTAGCCAATCGCTGTCGCGAGTAAAACGACAATAACGCCAATGATGATGGCTTTCGTTACACCCGCCGAATATATGTCACCTGCATCTGCCAATGATTCATTGAGCTTATCTGTTGCGGTTGTCGTAAATTGCTCAAGAATCGCCATAGTTGAATCCACTTTATTTGCTAGGTTGGCGATATTGTTATACAAAGCGGCGCGAGCATTGAGGTAATTATTATGTTGGTCTAGCACACCGCCACGCATACCGACGTCACGAGTAAATTGCTCTACAGATTCGCCAAATGCTTTTTCTAGCTCAGGAAGCTGAGTCACCAACCCGCGGAATGCGTAATTCAAGTGCGTTACTGCTTTGCGGTTTTTAGCCACGGCTTGCGTAACAAACTCAGGGTTGGAACTGGCGAGGGCATCAGAAGTAATCACTTCGGCATCTTTTAACTTGATAAAGTAGCTCTTTGCCATGACTTTGACAGAAATGCTGGTTTGATCTGCCACATATTCTTTAAGACCAACCGACAGTTCGGTATTCAGTTTTTGGAAGCGGCGTGAGGATTTTTGCACTTCTTCTTGAGCCGCGAACATTGCTTCGTAGTTGTCCATGGCCTCTAGAGCTTCTGTAAAATAGCTCTGCTCTAACGTTTTTAACTGTGAAAACGGTTCGGCAAGAGAAGGGTAGGTTTGGCTTGCGGTTTTCAGTTGAGCCAATGTGGATTCGAAGCGCTGTTGAGATCTAGCAAATTCCTGACGCATTTCATCCATGCGTTGTTTATTCTCTGTCGTCAGGAAGTCTTTAAATGATTTGTCGGCAGAAAGCAGCTCAACACTGGTTTGATTAGATAACGATACCAACGGTAGGGATGATTTAGAAACCGTGCCAAATTTTCCGTGAATATCACTCATTCCTCCCATCATAATGGCAATTGTGACGGCAAATAGGATGATGATCAGTGCAAAGCCGGCATACATCCTTTTAATAACTGAACCTCGCATAAGTGAGCTTCCTCTCCCAAAAATAGACAAGCTACCCAAGCATTTTGAGTTTACTTGGGTATAAAAATAATAATTGTCTTAAAAAAGTAACAAAATTCATTGGATTGTATTCAGTTTGTGACGCGCATTTTATGACGCACACGACAAAAAAAGCTTCGTTAATTAGCATTTGATTAATAATGTTAAGTGAACACTGTTTTTATTGAGCTCCGCTTTTGGTTGGCGCATACTAATTGGGGTCTAATTACGTTTATAAAATGGAGTCCTCATGGCGGAAGAAACGATCTTTAGTAAAATTATTCGCAAGGAAATCCCTGCCGATATCCTTTATCAAGATGATTTGGTGACTGCGTTTCGCGACATTAACCCTCGCACACCAAGCCATATTCTCATTATTCCGAATAAACTGATCCCAACAACGAATGATGTAGAAGCTGAAGATGAAGCAATGATGGGGCGTTTGTTCACTGTTGCTAGAAAGTTAGCGAAAGAAGAAGGTATTGCTGAAGACGGCTATCGCCTAATCGTTAATTGTAATCCACATGGTGGCCAAGAGGTTTACCATATTCACATGCACCTACTAGGCGGCCGCCCTCTAGGTCCAATGGTATTGAGCTAAGCTTTTAAAAGTGGGTGGCGATTCACCCACTTCTTTTTCCTGTCGAATGACACATTTGTGGAGATAAATGTGAAACTAGGTGTAAAGCTGTTAGGGCTGATGAGCTGGGCTTTAATGGCCTCTGGCTGCGCGAATTTATCTGCGGGCAATCTGTTTAGCCATTACAGCAACCAGAATCAAGAAGTTTATCAAGCCGTTGTTGCAGGGGAATATGCCAAAGCAAAACAACTTCAATCAAGTGAAGTGGGTGGCGAGATACTTGGCAATTTTGAAAAAGGTCGCATCTCTTTTCTTGCTGAAGATTACCCAACAAGTTTAAATGCGCTAGAAAGCAGCGATCGTGCTGTACGTGTTCAACAAGATCGAGCGACGGTATCTGTGTCAGACACGGCAACGAGCGTCGGCTCTCTCGCAGTGAACGACAATCTCCAAGACTATCATCCCGCCGATTACGAACTTGGCTTTTTGCACCTGTATCTAGGACTAAATTACTTACAGAAAAACGATTTAGAAGGGGCACTAGTTGAAGTGCGTCGAGCTAATCAAGTTCAGGAAGCAGCAAGAAAGGCGCGTGAAAAAGAGCTAAAAGCAGCAGAGAAAGACCTTAACAAGCAAGGCATGTCTGCCAATTTAGGCAGTGTGTTAGCGAACTACCCTGATGCTGGTAAAAAACTAAGCGCGGTACAAAATGGTTATCTGTTCTATCTTTCTGGCTTGTTATATGAAGCGTCGCGAGACTTAAACAGTGCTTATGTTGATTACCGACGAGCACTCGCTGTAATGCCAGACAACAAGCAAGTTGTGGAAAGCACCTTATACGCTGCTAAGAAGCTGGGCATGCGTGAAGACTTGCGCATGCTAGAGAAGCGGTATGGCGAAGCACCTTCTGGATTAACTCAGTCACAAGGGCGAGTCATCGTTATTGATGAGCAGGGTGTTGTTGAGGCGATGAAAGGGTGGCGTATTGATTTACCGATTTACGACAGTCGCGATAATGGCGCGATTTATTCGTTGGCGCTTCCTTATTATCAGAACCGAGGTGCTCAACGTTTTAGCGATGTTGTTTTAAATGGTCAGGTATTGCCTTCCAGTACGCTGACTGATGTTAATGCGATGGCGCAAAACGATCTTAATGAACGTCTTACTACAATAGTGATCCGTCAAGCTCTTCGTGTTTGGGCAAAAGATCGAATCCGAAAAGAGGCGGCGAAAAAAGGCGATGATGTGGGCAACATACTTTTCAATGTATGGAACACATTGACCGAACAGCCAGATACAAGAAGTTGGCAAACATTGCCAGCGCAAGTGAAAACGGCTTCAAAAATCGTGAAACCGGGAACACAAAGTTTAAACTTGGGTGATCAAACCTATCAGTTTGAAGTGCCTGCACAGCAGACTACATTGGTATGGGTATCTCGTCAGGGAGCACACTCAACCGTGTGGCATAAACAGCTAGGGAGACTGTAATGAAAGCATGGCTTGTTTGTTTAGCAATGGCTATTGGTTTAGTTGGATGCGCCGAAAACACGGCTGGTATTCGAATTGATGGCCAAACGCAAAAAGTATTCTTTAATGATAACGTTTTAGGTAGTCGCTTATTAGTTGACAACATCACCACCACTTACGTTGATGATCGCCCACGAGGAGTCGTGCAGTTGAGTAGCAATTACAAAGGTGATCAGCACATTCTTTACCGATTTTATTGGTATGACAACAATGGTTTAGAAGTGAATACCAAACCTGGTCCGTGGCGAAAAATGATTGTGCGAGGATTTGAGCAAGTCACGTTATCTGAAGTTACTGTGAATCCAAATGGCACAAAATTCCGTGTGCAAATTAGAGAAGCACAAGACGATTAATCTTAACGGCTCTGCCGAAGCTGCCGCGCTAACGATGCGCTGGTATTGAAAAACTAAGGAACTCTCATGAAAAAAAGTATTATTGCTCTTTTAGGTCTTGCCGTCATTTTAGGTGGCTGTTCTAACAAAGTCTCTTACGGCGATGCGCAAGCAACAGAAACCACGACTATCGATTTTGGCTCAACAGATTTACAAAAAATCGCGGCTGAAATGGTGGATAGCATGATGATGTCGGGCTCTGTAGCAGCAATTACTCGTGACCAACGTCCTATCGTTTTTGTTGAGCGAATTAAGAACAAAACCAGTGAACATATTGACACTGAATCCATTACTGACACGATCTCTACTAAGATGTTGAACTCAGGTAAGTTCCGTTTTGTTGATATGGATCGTGTTGAGTCTGTGCGTGAACAACTTAACTTCCAAAACACGGATGAGCTTGTTAACCAAAGCACAGCTATCCAATTTGGTAAAATGGTTGGTGCTCAATACATGCTTTACGGCAACCTATCTAGCATTGTGAAAAATGCAGGTAGCGATAAAGATGTATACTACAAGATGACCATGCGCCTAATGGACCTAGAAACAGGTTTGATTGAGTGGGCGGATGAAACTGAAATTCGTAAAGCGCAATCTAAGAGCCTATTCGGTCTTTAATCGAACAGGGTGGAGAAGTCATCAATGGCATGGTTTTCTTGGCAACAAGCAAAACAGTTAGATCCGAGTCTTAACGCTCTCGATGGCTTCTTTACGGAGCCTCCGGTAAAAGTACAAACTGTTACCGGGGGGCTAACCAACCGCTGTTGGCGGTTGGAATCTTCTCAAGGCCTTGCATACATCTGGCGACCGACCAGTCATGTCTGCAAGGCTTTTTCAATTTCTCGTCACAGTGAATATCAAGTGCTGAATGCAGTCTCTTCATTGGAAATTGGCCCCAAGCCAGTTTTTATTCATGAGCAAGGGTTGCTGGTGGAATGGATAGAAGGAGAGGCACTGACGGAGTCAGGCTTAGCACTAAGCGATTTATTATCCATTGCGGCGAAGATTCATCAATATCCGATAAGCGCAATTCCTTTGGTTCCATTTTCATATATTTCTCGCATCGATCATTATTGGCTTGAGCTTGATGGTCAGTATGTGGGTACGGAGTTTGAGGCTTTGTACATGAAGTGGCGTACGGAACCGAACGTTGCACCTGTTCCGCTTGCCCTATGTCACTTCGATCTGGGGTGTTACAACCTAGTGCGAGGGGAGAGTGGGGTGAAAGTCATTGATTGGGAGTATGCCGGGATTGCTGACCCTAGGCTTGATTTGACCTTAACTATTCAGGTCGCGAATTCGCCTGTGGAAGAAGCGGTAAAGCAGTATTGCCAAATTCGAGGTATCGAAGATGTGTCTCTTTGGCTGAGAGGTGTACATGCTTGGCAACCAAGAACCTTGGTGATGGCGATGCTCTGGTATCTACTTGCCTATAAATTGTGGGGAAATGAACAATACTTAAACAGTGCGTATGAGTTGAAAGGCTCATTGTGTATGGAAGATCACTGTTTTGAGAACTCGTGATATTTTCCCCTTTAACAGTAAGGAAATAGTGGTAGTTTTAATAAAAGTACCAGATACACACAGGGAGAGGTACAGATGATTATTTACTTACACGGCTTTGACAGCACAAGCCCGGGTAACCACGAAAAAGTTCTTCAACTGCAATTTATCGACGACGACGTTCGTTTTATCAATTACAGCACCCTTCACCCAAAGCACGACATGCAACACTTGTTAAAAGAAGTGTCTAAAGTTATCGATCAATCTGATGACCCAAACCCGTTAATCTGTGGGGTAGGTTTAGGTGGTTACTGGTCTGAGCGAATTGGTTTTCTATGCGGTATCAAGCAAGTGATGTTCAACCCGAACTTGCACCCAGAAAAAACGATGGCTGGTCGAATCGATCGCCCAGAAGAGTATGAAGATATCGCAACAAAATGTGTTGATCAGTTCCGAGCGAAAAATCAAGCGCACTGCTTAGTGATTCTCTCTAAAGATGATGAAGTGCATGACAATTCGAAAACGGCAGCTGAGTTAGAAAAACACTATCAAATCATTTGGGATGAAACTCAGTCTCATAAGTTCAAAAAAATCTCTCATCATTTACAAGCGATAAAGGCATTTAAAAATACTTATTAATGTTGAGTGTAGACAGTAAAGCGGCGTTTTTATCGGCTGCTTTGCTGCGATTCCTTCTCTTGAGTATGCCGAGCCACTGTCTCTTTGAAAGGCACATTTTCTTGGTTTAACGCTTTGAATATTGTGTTCTCCTTACCGTTTTCTTACTTCCCTCCTATGTAGCACGAACACCTTGTTGTAGAGTAGTCGAAAAGTAGTCAATCCGTACTCGTTACACGGATTTTGGTTGCCTTCAAAGTTGGTCTCTATATAATGAACCGGACTAAAATAATTTGATAAATATCAAAAAAAATTGAGAGTGAGTAATAAACTTGCCCAAAAAATTCTGGCGTCGTATGCGTACCAGATAAACATGCCAAACCCTGACAAGTCATTGATAGATAAAGAATCAAGGTGAGTGGCAGTTTTTTAATCCAAGTAATTGAGACACCTCTAAGAACCAAGAATTCATCGGTTGGATGGATGCCACAAATGTTTGTGAGTCATGCATCGAGCTGAACCCCATATATTCATTTTTGTAGAGGAAAATCATTGTGACACGCATTATCGTTGTAGGCGGCGGTGCAGGTGGTCTTGAGTTGGCAACTAAGCTTGGTCGAACTCTAGGTCGCAAAAACCGTGCGCAAATTACGCTAGTCGATCGAAAAGCGAGCCACTTGTGGAAGCCATTATTGCATGAGGTTGCTACAGGTTCTTTGGACGAAGGAGTAGATGCACTGAGCTATCGAGCTCATGCAAAAAACCACAGCTTCGACTTCCAAATGGGTAGTCTTCAAGACATCGACCGTGAACGTAAAGTGATCATCTTAAGTGAGCTTAAAGACGAACACGGTGAACTTCTTATGCCAAGCCGTGAGCTAGAATACGACATTCTAGTGATGGCAATTGGCTCGACATCAAACGACTTCAACACGCCTGGCGTTCGTGAAAACTGTATTTTCCTAGACAGCCCTGAGCAAGCACACCGTTTCCGTACAGAAATGAACAACGAGTTCCTAAAGCTGCACGCGAAAAACGGTAACGGTACGGTCGATATTGCTATTGTTGGTGCTGGTGCAACTGGCGTTGAACTATCAGCTGAGTTACATAATGCTGTTAAAGAGCTGCGCACTTATGGCTTCGGTGATCTTGATTCTAGCAAGTTGAACGTCAATCTGATTGAAGCAGGTGAGCGTATTTTACCAGCGTTACCTCCACGTATTTCTTCTGCTGCTCATCAAGAGTTGGTGAAGTTGGGCGTAAACGTGCGCACCGCCACTATGGTGACTAAAGCTGAAAAAGATGGCCTTACTACAAAAGATGGTGAGAAGATCCCAGCTCAAATCATGGTTTGGGCTGCGGGTATCAAAGCTCCAGACTTTATTAAAGATATCGCTGGCTTAGAAACGAACCGTATCAATCAGCTTGTAGTGAAAAACACACTACAGACAACACGAGATGATGACATCTTTGTTATTGGTGACTTAGCACAATGCACCCAGTCTGACGGTTCGTTCGTGCCGCCACGCGCTCAAGCTGCACACCAAATGGCAAGCCAGGCATTTAGTAACATCGTCGCGAAGATCAACGGGCGCGAGTTGAAAGACTACGTATATAAAGATCACGGTTCATTAGTGTCTCTAAGTCGCTTCTCAACCGTTGGTAGTCTGATGGGGAACCTAACTAAAGGGTCGATGATGGTAGAAGGCCGTATTGCTCGTGTCGTTTACATCTCATTGTATCGCATGCACCTAATGGCGTTGCACGGTGTATTCAAAACCGGTCTGATGATGCTCGTCGGCCGCATTAATCGCGTGCTGCGTCCAAACCTTAAGCTGCACTAAGGTTTTAAATCCACTCTGTGTGGATGTGTTGTATCTTAAAAAATGCAGAAGCCACCGCAAGTCGGTGGCTTTTTTTTATGTTAGATCTGTCGGTAAAAGTGAGAACACAACGCCATCTTTAGGCTTACCCTGAAAAATAAACCGGTTTCTGGCGATGGCTTCTTTTTGTGCACCGACGGACTCAATTAAGGCTTGGCTAGCTTCGTTGTCGGGGTCACAAACAATCTCTAGTCGAGTTAAACTTAGCTTTGCGAAGCAGAATTCTGCTAAGGCTTTAACGGCTTCTTGGGCATAGCCTTGCCGTTGATAGCGGTCGGCAACCCAGTAACCAATACTCGCCATATTAAACGTATGATATAACTCATTAACCGCTGCCATTCCAACCAAAGTGTTACTTTGCCGCTCATAGATACCGAAACCAAAAGCCTCAGTTTTGACCCAGTTAAGACGGGTTGCCAACAGAAAGTCCTGCGCGGTTTTCAATGTGACGTTTTTATCACACCAGTCAAGCCATTGGTGCAGCGAAGGGGATTCTGCAAGTAATCGTTGTAGTGAATGTGCTTCTTCAGCAGGGATGAGCTTGAGCGCTAAGCGGGGCGCAATGATTTCAAAGTCTGGACTCATGAACTAATACGACTTCCATGTTGAGTGTAAGTAAATTGAAAGCTGTCTATTTATACTTGAACGCAGCTATTTTCCTTGCTCTGCGTTGGTTAGGAATAACTGAGGTATAGCAGATAAAAACAAAGCGCAGCTTTGCTGCGCTTTGTCGAACTGCTCGTGCTTATCGAACCCGACGAACTTGAATGATCATACCCATCAACGGGTTATCTAGGTAATGAGTCTCGCTGCTACGCATACGACGTTTTTGATCCATTCGATAACTCTTCAGGAATTTCTCTTCGGTTACTGTCGGCGATATTTCTGCCAAGTTACCGACTTGGACGTTACCATCGACTTCACCTAAGTCATCCGCCAATTGCTCAGTTGAGGTTGGTTCAAAACGCACCTCTCTAACACTTGGTTCGCGCAGATCTAGTGTTGTTTCGGCGAAGAGGTAATGCTGTACGTATATTTGGAATCGACCATCTAGTTCATATAAAGGACCATTGACCGTCTCTTCACTGTAACCGTCGCTGGAAAATGTTTGATTGCCATTGATTGGGCGGCCATCTGCTTGATAAGAATCAGAGAAATCTCGCCCGCCAACGATGCGGAAAATTGGGGCGCTAGATTTACCTCGGTCACCTTGACGCCAGGCTACGTGTTTAAGCACTTTAAAGCCGGCATGATTATTTAGTGCCGCTTCTTGCGCGTTGAGACGGAAAGAAGAACTTGGCAAAAGTGTCACGCCTTTAGAGCGGCGGTAGGATTCACTCTCTAGGCTACCGACATTTTCCATATCGATTTTTGGCAGTTGATTCGGCCAAGATTCTGTTGTGCTTTCAGCGTCGACTGCTCGCTTGAAAATGATCACTTCAATATCAAATTGGCGCTGTGCCCAAGAGGGCATTGAGACACATAGAAGCAATAACGGGATCAGTATTCTCATTCGACTATTAGCTCGTTGGTAATAAATTCTGTTTAAAATCATTCAGTAAGTCTTGAACAAACTGAATGCGTTTACGTCGGTCCACCAATGGTACGCTAAACTTGAACTTAGTTGGACCTTCCATTGCAAATTTTTGCGGCTGTGATTGCAGCAGTTTAACTAAATACGCTGGATTTATGTCAGCATCAGGGTAAAACTCGATAAATCCACCTTTATCATGGGCTTCTATCTTTTTCGCTTTTAAACTACCAGCCGAAATTTTCAATTCTGAGACGGCAAGTAAGTTCTTTGTTGCGTCTGGAAGCAGACCAAAGCGATCAATCAGTTCCACTTTTAGCTCTGATAGTTCATCACTGCTTGTGACACTCGCAATGCGTTTGTACATCGACAGTCGTGTGTTTACATCCGGAATGTAATCATCTGGTAAGAGCGCTGGGATTCGCATTTCCACTTCAGTTTGCTCACGAAGCAGCTCATCCAAAGATGGCTCCTTGCCTTCTTTTAATGCTTGCACTGCTTGTTCCAGCATTTCCATATAAAGTGTAAAACCAACGGATTGAATTTGCCCACTTTGCTCATCACCAAGCAGCTCACCAGCACCACGGATTTCTAAATCGTGGGTTGCTAACGTAAAGCCAGCACCTAAGTCTTCCAGTGAAGCAATCGCATCAAGACGCTTGATGGCATCTTTGGTCATGGCTTTTGGATGTGGCGTTAATAAGTAAGCATAGGCCTGATGGTGTGAACGTCCAACACGGCCACGCAATTGATGCAACTGCGCCAAGCCAAGATTGTCCGCACGATCCATGATTATGGTATTTGCCGTTGGTACGTCGATACCGGTTTCGATGATGGTTGTACACACCAACACATTAAAGCGCTGATGGTAGAAGTCATTCATGATTCGCTCAAGTTCGCGCTCGCGCATTTGACCATGAGCCACGGTAATGCGTGCCTCTGGGATGAGTTTCTGTAAGTCTTCTGCCGTTTTTTCAATGGTTTCAACTTGATTGTGCAGGAAGTAAACCTGACCACCACGCATAATTTCACGCAGTACCGCTTCACGGACCACTGGCTCTTCTTTTTGTCGAACAAAGGTTTTAATGGCTAAACGGCGTGCAGGAGGTGTCGCGATGATCGACAGGTCTCGCATGCCACTCATTGCCATATTCAGTGTGCGTGGAATTGGTGTTGCGGTGAGGGTAAGAATGTCCACATCCGCACGCATTGCTTTGACTTTTTCTTTTTGACGAACCCCAAAGCGGTGTTCCTCATCAACGATCAACAAACCTAAATCTTTGAATTTAATGTCGCTCGAAAGCAGCTTATGCGTACCAACGACAATATCGACTTTACCATCGGCAACGTCTTGCAAAATGACTTTTTGTTCTTTGGCAGATTTAAAACGAGACAGTACTTCAACTCGGATTGGTAAGTTGGCAAAACGGTCACGGAAGTTTTCGAAATGCTGCTGAGCAAGCAAGGTTGTTGGTACGAGTACAGCGACCTGTTTACTGTTATCCGTTGCGATAAATGCTGCGCGCATAGCGACTTCCGTTTTACCAAAGCCCACGTCACCACACACTAAGCGATCCATCGCTTTTGCCTGGCACATGTCTGACAATACGGCATTGATGGCCATCGCTTGGTCATCTGTTTCTTCAAACGGGAATGTTGCTTTAAATGTTGCGTATTGCCCACGATCTAGCTCAAATTTGAAGCCAGGTTTTAATTCTCGTTTAGCATACACATCCAGCAATTCTGCCGCGACATCACGCACTTTTTCTGCCGCTTTACGACGTGCTTTTGCCCACGCTTCACCACCTAATTTATGCAGTGGCGCACTCTCTTCAGCGCCGCCAGAATAACGGCTGATAAGATTCAGTGATGAAACTGGCACGTAGAGCTTGGCATCGTTTTGATACTCAAGGGTGACGTATTCCGTTTTCATGCCACCAGCTTCAAGTGTTTGTAAACCGATGTAGCGGCCAATACCGTGATCAATATGAACCACAGGTTGACCGGGTTTTAGTTCCGCAAGATGGCGAATAACGGTGTCACTGTTGACGGCTTTTTTATCTTTGCGGCGTCGCTGGATAACACGGTCACCGAGTAGATCACTTTCACAGATCAGAGCGAAGTTCAGCTCTTCGTGAATGAAACCATGCTCTGCTGCGCCTAAGATCAAGCTGAATCGATCACCCGAGTCTAGAGCTTGGTAAAGTGAGCCATGTACGACTGGCCGAACTTTGATGCCTTGCAACAGCTCCGTTAGTGCTTCACGACGACCTTCTGACTCTACCGAGAAAACGATTTTGCCGCTGAATTGCTCACTAAACTGACGAAGGCGCGAGAGCGGCTCTTTATTTTGTTGTTGAACGCCAAGCTCGGCTAACGATTGTACTGGTAGGTTTTGCCGACCGGCACGCTTAACCACTTTATCTAGGCTCAATTGAGCGATAGGGAGCTGTTTTAGTTGACTGAAAAGTTCGTCTTTTTTCAACCAAAGCTGTTCAGGAGTCAAAAGAGGACGCAGCGGATCAACTTTTTTCTGGTCGTATCGATATTCGACATCGGTTAAGAAAGTATCGACCGCAGATTCGATATCACCATATGTGATGACTTGAGAGTCTTCTGGAAAATATTCAAATAAAGTCTCGGTATGGTCAAAAAACAGCGGCTGCCAATACTCAATACCAGCGGGCCACGTGCCTTTGGTCACTTGCATGTAGATTGATTCAGGCTCGCGGCGTGCGTCGAACTGGGTGCGCCAACGTGTACGGAAATCTTCAATCGCTTCTTTAGTGGTTGGGAACTCATGTGCAGGCAGCAATTGGATTTGCTGAATATCGTCGATAGAGCGTTGGTTCTCTGGATCAAACGTGCGAATGGTATCTATTTCATCATCAAAGAAGTCGATGCGGTACGGGTCATTGCTGCCCATAGGAAAGAGATCCAGAATAGACCCACGACTTGCATATTCACCTGGTCCAAATACTTGATCTACATGGCGGTAGCCAGAATTTTCAAGTTGTACACGTAACTTCTCTAGCGAGAGCCGATCACCAGTTTTCACCATTAAAGTGTGTTGCAACAGAAAATCACGTGGCGATTGGCGTTGCAATACTGTACTGACCGGGACGATGGTTATGCCATCACGTTGACTTGGCAGTTGGTATAGGCGAGCGATACGTTCAGAGATGATTTCTTGATGCGGAGAAAAGTTATCGTAAGGCAGCGTTTCCCAGTCGGGGAACAGGCTTACCGTTTGGTCGGTGAATTGCTCAATCTCTGCCTGAAGCTTTAAAGCGATTTGCGGGTCAGGCACAACGAGTAGCGAGTGACTCGAATGCTGTTTGGCTAGCTCTGCAATGGCTAGAGGTAGAGCTGCGCCCGGCAAATTACCTAGCTGTTTTTTGTCGCCACGCTCTGAAGGGTTGGTGACGGAAAGAATCGTTGCTTTTGTCATAGGAATTATTTTTTATCTCGCTCCATCGAGCGCTGACGTAAAAGTTTTTGTTGTTGATACAGTGCCGCCTTTATCAGTAAATCTTGATCAGATTCTCGGAGCATCTTGTATCTAAGCGTGATAATGAAATCTTGCTCTGAAGCATCACATTCTTCTACTTGAGCGTAACAGTAAATCGCCGCAGCAGGGTGATCGAGGAACAGTTTAACACGAACGAGTTGTTGAGTAGTTAACGCTGTATCTGAGCGGAAACTGAGTTGACTAGCACCAAACTGCGTCGTTTGATAGCGAATGGAGGCGTCATCTTGTTGTGAAAGCATAAAGCTCAACAAGAGGTTAAGTTTCGCGTTTTGCGTATCAAGCAAGTTGATCACATGCTTTAACTCTTTGTTTTTCAGCTCTAGACGCGCGTTGTCTGCCAACATATCTAAGTGACTAAATTCACTGGCGACAATAAATGGTGCTGGAATTTCGGAGACAAACGTTTCTTCATCTGGCAAAGCAAAGTCCTCACTTAACGTTTCGACGTTGATGGTGAGGTTATGATGGACGGTAAAGTATTCTTGCTCTGTCATATAGTCGATCCTTTTGCCAGTGAGCGCTCCCTGTTCACTCAACAAACAAAGAGAAATAGGGCACTGATTATCGCTAACTGAATGAAGTTATCAAGTTTAGCCGATTTGTCCTTGAACTTTTTGCCCTAAATACAGACTTATTGCATGTCGTTGACAAATTTAGCGATTCTCTTGTCTTCTTAATGAGAAGAGTAAGGTAAGATAATCCGCTAAAGCTTTATATCAAAACAACCAGTTGGTTTGTCTTATATGTATCATCCTATCTCATTGTTTATTGGCTTAAGGTATCTTCGGGGACGCTCTGGAGATAGGTTCAGCCGATTTGTTTCTTATATGTCGACGGCGGGTATTACGATCGGTGTAATGGCGTTGGTGACGGTTCTTTCTGTGATGAACGGGTTTGAATCGCAGTTAAAAGAACGCATTTTAGGTGTGCTACCTCATGCCGTTGTTTCGCAACACGATGGAAAAACGCCTATGACCGAGTCTGCTCCTCCATTTGTTCAAGCGATGTCGAGTGAATCCCAGCCGGAGCCTATCGTTAGAGGAGAGGCTGTTATTCAGAGTTCTGCACAGCTGACGGCTGGTTACCTCATCGGTATTGAACCTAAGAAAGGCGATCCGATTAGCAACCATTTGATTGCCGGACGATTATCGTCACTTCAAGCAGGTGACTACAATGTATTTTTGGGTCACAGTTTGGCGCGTTCACTAAAGGTCTCAATCGGGGATAAAGTGCGCTTGATGGTGACCAACGCAACGCAGTTTACCCCACTTGGCCGTATTCCTAGCCAGCGAAACTTTACTGTCTCAGGCATTTTCAATACGGGATCGGACGTTGATGGTCAATTAATGATTGTGAACATGACGGATGCATCTAAGCTGATGCGTTTCCCTAAAGACACGGTTTCTGGTTGGCGTGTCTTTTTCTCTGACCCATTTATGGTGACGGATTTTGCTGACCAACCCATGCCTGATGGATGGGAATGGAGTGATTGGCGCGAACAGCGTGGTGAGCTTTTCCAAGCGGTGAAAATGGAAAAGAACATGATGGGACTTATGCTAGGTCTAATTGTGGGTGTCGCTGCATTCAATATTATCTCCGCTTTAATCATGGTGGTAATGGAGAAGCAATCAGAAGTCGCAATATTGAAAACTCAAGGCATGACTCAATCTCAAGTGATGACCATTTTCATGGTGCAAGGTGCAAGCAGTGGTGTAATTGGCGCGATTGTTGGTGGCGCTGCGGGCGTGATCTTGTCACTTAATCTAAATGCGATTCTTGAATCTGCTGGTGTGGCGCTATTCAGCTTTGGTGGTCATCTACCCATCTTGATTGATTCACTGCAAATTCTTTTAGTGGTGGTGTTGGCGATTGCTCTTAGCCTTGCTGCTACGCTTTATCCTTCTTATCGAGCATCTTCTGTTAAACCTGCTGAGGCACTTCGCTATGAATAAGCTATTAGAATGTCGTGATATTCGTAAAGTCTACCGAGAGGGTTCGTTAGATACGGAAGTGTTGAAAGGCGTAAGTTTCGATATCGACAAAGGGGAGTTGGTTTCTATTGTTGGCTCTTCTGGTTCGGGAAAAAGTACCTTATTGCATATTTTAGGTGCGTTAGATGACGCAACTCATGGTGAAGTTGATTTTCTAGGGCAAAACCTATCAGCTTTGAGCTCGAACAAACAGGCGGCATTACGCAACAAGCACCTTGGTTTTGTATACCAGTTTCATCACTTGTTGGCTGACTTTACTGCGCTTGAAAATGTGGCGATGCCACTGATGATTGGCGGTGCTAAAGTAGCGGATGCAAAACAGGCGGCTAAAGCGCTGTTAGATAAAGTTGGTTTGAGTCATCGGATGCAACATAGACCCTCCGAGTTATCGGGCGGTGAGCGTCAGCGTGTTGCGATTGCGCGTGCATTGGTGAATAAACCTGATCTGGTCTTGGCTGATGAACCTACGGGGAACTTAGATCACAATACGGCACTGTCTATCTATGATTTGATGCGCGAGCTCAATAAAGAGTCAAACATTGCATTTTTGGTTGTCACGCATGACAAAGAGCTGGCAGCAAAAATGGATCGTCAAATGCACATGCAAGATGGTTTGCTCGTAGATCGTTTTGTGACTGATACAGCATCTGCGGAGGGCTAGTTTTGTTTACCTCTTTAGCTTTGATGATTGGTGGTCGCTTCAGTCGAGCGAAAAAGCGCAACAAGATGGTGTCTTTCATATCGCTTTCGTCGACCATTGGTATTGCGGTTGGCGTTGCTGTGATCATTATCGGTTTGTCTGCAATGAATGGCTTTGAGCGCGAGCTGCAATCGCGTGTGTTGTCTGTGATTCCACACGGCGAGTTAGAAGGTGTTAATGGACCACTTCATGACTACACCAAAACGATGAATCAAGCTCTAAAACATGAACATGTTGTTGCGGCAGCACCGTATGTTCGTTTTACGGGCTTGGCAGAAAAAGGCAGTAAGTTAAAAGCGATAGAAGTTCGTGGCGTAGAGCCTACTTTCGAGCAAGCGGTGTCGAGCTTATCGAATTTTATTGACCAAGCAGCTTGGCAAAACTTTTATGCCGGTCAGCAGCAAGTGATCTTAGGCCGAGGTGTAGCAAACGAGCTAAATGTCGCCGTGGGGGATTACGTTACGTTGATGATTCCGCAAACAGGCGGCGCAAATAAAGTGCAGGCTCCTAAGCGTGTGCGCGTGAAGGTGTCAGGGTTCTTAACGTTGAATGGCCAAATAGACCACTCTCTAGCGTTAGTACCATTAGCGGATGCTCAGCAATATGCGAGATTAGGGGAAGGGGTCACTGGCATTTCACTAAAAACGGACGATGTTCTCAATGCGCCTTCTATTGTTCGCGAGGTTGGTAGCATGGTTGATGTTTATGTGTATTTGAAAAGCTGGCAGCAAAAGTTTGGTTTTTTGTATCGCGATATTCAGCTCGTGCGCACCATTATGTACTTGGTGATGGTACTGGTGATTGGCGTGGCATGTTTTAATATTGTGTCTACGTTGATGATGGCAGTGAAAGACCGAGCGGCGGAAATTGCAATTTTGCGAACAATGGGAGCAAAAGATAGCCTAATCAAACGGATCTTTGTTTGGCAAGGTGTATTCTCTGGTGTATTTGGCAGTCTCGTCGGCAGTGTTATCGGTGTCTTAGTGGCGTTAAATCTGACCCCGTTAATTAAAGGGTTAGAGAGCTTAATTGGTCATCAGTTTTTATCGGGTGATATTTACTTCGTCGACTTCTTACCATCACAACTACACTGGCCAGATGTGGCATTGGTGTCAGTGACGGCGATAGTGCTTAGTTTACTTGCGACGTGGTATCCCGCTTCTCGTGCCGCAAGGTTGAATCCGGCGGCTGTACTGAGTTCTAAATAGCTGATTGTTTTACAATATGCGAAAAAAAAAGGACCGAATTCGGTCCTTTTTTTGTATTTTGTGCCGTCCTAAATAAGGTTGACACTTTCCACCCCCCAAAATTGGAGAGTGTTATGAAATCAACAACTAAAAGAAC